>SYIM01000298.1 GCA_005798775.1 Burkholderiales bacterium | reverse complement strand
GAGTCGACCTGCGCGAGCAGCGTCGTGGGCACCTGGACAAAGTCAACGCCGCGCTGGTAGGTCGCCGCTGCAAACCCTGCCGTGTCGCCCACCACCCCGCCCCCCAGCGCCAAGATCAGGCAGCGACGATCGAACTGCGCGGCGAGAAGCGCCTCGAACACCCGGTTGAGCGACGACCAGTCCTTGTGCTGCTCGCCCTCCTCGAGTGCAATCGTGATGCAGGTGGCTGGCGATCCGAGCCCGACAGCTCTGCGCAGCCGGTCACCGTAGAGGGCATCGACCCGTGCGTTGGTCACGACGGCCACCTGCCGGCCGGCCACCAGCCCGGCGAGCTCCACGCCCCCCGCCAGCAGCCCCGGACCCACCAGAATCGGATAGCTGCGCTCGCCCAGGGCAACCTCAAGCCGATGAACACTCATGAACGGATTCCTGGAAGAGGGAATTCGAGGCGAGCCCGCCGGGTCTCGACCCGGGCTTGCTCAGGCTGCATCGGATACCGGCGGATCCGCCGGCCGGGTATCGGCCGCGAGCTCGGGGGGCAGAGCCGCGAGGATGTCTGCTACGGTGCGGTCGACCGGCTGTCGGCCAGTAGGAATGACACAGTGCGCGGCCTCGCGATAAAGCGGGTCTCGCTGCTCGACCAGCGCCTCGACTCGCGCCCTGGGGTCGCTGGCGCGAAGCAGGGGACGCGCCCGGTCGCGTCGCAGCCGCTGCCAGAGGTCACCGAGTCCCGCCTGCAGATACACCACGAACCCCTCGCGGCGGAGCAGTGCGCGGCTCTCGGCATTCAGCACTGCGCCGCCGCCTGTGGCAAGCACACAGCCCGTGGGCTGCGCGAGTTCCGCGATCAGCTGCGCTTCGCGGCGGCGAAAGCCAGCCTCTCCCTCGAGTTCGAAGATGGTCGAGATCGGAACGCCACAACGCCGTTCAAGCACGGTATCTGCGTCGACAAACGGTCGGCCGAGTGTCGAGGCGAGCCGCCTGCCGACGGTGGATTTTCCAGATCCCATCATGCCGATGAGGATGATGTTGCGCACGGTAACGAATTAAATCAGAAAAGGCCCCCGTATAATTTGGAATCCCCCGCCGGAACCGGTCGCGTACCCCGCGCTGGTTTTTCATGACCCGCCGATCGCCCCCGCCTGAGTCTGGATCCGTGCCGCCTGCCGCCAAGCGGCCCTTTCGCCTGGGGCGTCTGCTTCTCGCGCTGGCGGTGGCGCCCTTTGCGCTGGCGGCCGCGATCGTACTCACCGGGTCGCTCGCGACCCTGCTTATCAATGACCGCTTGCCGCCGCTCGACTCGCTCCTCGACTACAAGCCGCGCATTCCGCTTCGCATCCTCACCGCCGACGGTGTCCTGATTGGCGAATTTGGCGAGGAGCGGCGAACCTTTGTGCGCGTCCAGGACGTTCCGGAGGTCATGAAAAACGCAATCATCGCCGCCGAAGACGCCCGCTTTTTCGAGCATGTGGGCATCGATCTGATCGGTGTGGCCCGGGCGGCAGTGGTCAATCTGCTGTCGGGCGGCACCGAGCAGGGGGCAAGTACCATCACGATGCAACTCGCGCGCGAGTTCTTTCTGTCACCCGAGCGCACCTACACCCGTAAGATCGTCGAGATTCTGATTGCGCTACGGATCGAGGAAACGCTCAGCAAGGAACAGATCCTCGAGCTCTACATCAACCAGATTTTTCTCGGCAAGCGCGCCTATGGCTTCGCGGCAGCCGCGCAAACCTACTTCGGCAAGCCCCTTGCCGAACTAAGCGCGGGGCAAGCAGCGATGCTTGCGGGCCTGCCCAAAGCGCCCTCCCGGTTCAACCCGGTGGTCAACCCAAAGCGCGCCACCGAGCGCCAGCGCTACATCCTGCGCCGCATGCGTGACGCCGGGTTTCTCACCGATGCGCAGTACCAGGCCGCCCTCGACGAGCCGCTACGACTCGCCAAGCCCCGCCAGGAGCTGCTGCCGCTCGCGCCGCACGCAGCGGAAATGGCAAGGCAGCTCGCCTGGGAACAATTCCGCGAGGACACCTACTCCGCAGGTCTGGTGGTCCATACCACCCTGATCGCAGCCGAGCAGCGTACCGCCAACGCGGCGATCCGGGCTGGGCTGCTCGAATACGACCGACGCTACGGCTACCGTGGCCCCGAAGCACAGATCGAACTTTCCACCAACGCGCGGCGGGCTGAAGAACAGATTGAAACCGCGCTAGGCGAAGCCGACGATGTCGATGAGTTCATCGCCGCGGTCGTGCTCCAGGCCTCGGCGGGCCGCGTGACCGTCACGCGCGGCCGCAACACCGAACCAGTCAGTATTCAGGGCGAGGGCCTGCGTTTTGTCACCAATGCGATCACCGAGCGGGCAGCGCCAGCCCGTCGCATCCGTCGCGGTTCCCTGGTCCGCATCGTCGAAACGCGAAACGGCCAGTTTGAAATCAGTCAGCTGCCTGATGTCGAGGCGGCGCTGGTGGCAATCAGTCCGGTAGATGGTGCAGTCCGGGCCATGGTGGGTGGTTTTGACTTCTCCCGGAACAAGTTCAATCGTGTCACGCAAGCCTGGCGCCAGCCCGGGTCAAGCTTCAAGCCCTTCATTTTTTCGGCGGCGCTCGAAAAGGGCTTCCTCACCAACTCGATCGTGAACGACGCGCCCGTCCAGATCGACCCCCGCCGAACCGGCGACCGGCTCTGGGAGCCCAAAAACTATGATGGCCGCTTCGAAGGCCCGATGACGCTGCGCGAGGCCATGGCAAAATCCAAGAATATGGTCTCGATCCGGCTGATTGATGCCATCGGCCCGAACTACGCGCAGTCCTATGTCACCCGGTTCGGCTTTGATGCAGAGCGCCATCCGCCCTACCTCACGATGGCCCTGGGCGCCGGATCGGTGACGCCGCTCCAGATGGCCGCTGGCTACTCCGTATTTGCCAATGGCGGCTACCGGGTCGACCCCTACCTCATCGCGCGCATCACTGACGCGCAAGGCCGGGTGCTGGCCCTGGCACGCCCCGGGCGGGCGGGTGACGAAGCGCGCCGGGCGATCGACGCACGTAACGCATTTCTGGTCGACAGCCTGCTGCAGACCGTGGTCTCAAACGGCACCGCCGCGCGGGCGCAATCCCTCAAGCGTTACGATCTGGCGGGTAAGACCGGCACCACCAACGATGCGCATGACGCCTGGTTTGTCGGCTATAACCCGGCGATCGCCGCCGCCGTCTGGGTCGGTTATGACCAGCCGAGGAAGCTCGGCGAGCGGGAAACCGGCGGCGGCCTCGCGCTCCCCATCTGGATCAGCTACATGGGTCAGGCGCTCGCTCGCTCGCCCGAAATCACGCGCGTGCAACCGCCGGGTGTGGTGAAGCTCGATGGCGAGTTTTATCTCTCCGAAACGCGCCCCGGGCAGGGAATTCGCAGCCTCGGGGTCGATGAGCGACCCGCCGCGGTGCCCCCGCCGCCTGCACCGCGGATCGACTCGGGTGTGCAGTGGCGGGGCGATGCACCCGTGACCGCAACGTTGGCCCACCCGCGACGCTGATCGTCGCGGGTCGCCCCGTCAGCGCCCGGCGAGCGTGACTGCCACGCCCCCCTGCGCGCTCACCCAGCGCGACAGACAGGCAAAGAGCTCGCCCGCACCGCGCGTATCAAGCCACTGACCGGCCTCTCGCCGAAAGTGAAAACCGCCAGCGCGGCAGGCCACCCACAGCTCGCGTACCGCTTCCTGACCATTGATCACGATCTTCGAGTCGTCATCGAACTCGAGCGTCAGCACGGGCCCGCTGCGGTGGGTGTCGATGTCGAGCGCCGAGGCATCGAGGGCGTCCTCGATGGCCCGCAGGGTCTGGTCGATCAGGTGTTCGAAGGGCGCTTCAGTGCTCATGCTAAAATGCCTTGGTCATGGAGGAGGGGCCTTTCCGGGTAGCGGCGCCGATGACTGCAACGACCACCTCGCAATCCCGGCAATTCCGTTCGCGGATTCTACTCATCACATTGCTGCTGTCGCTCATTGCGCTGGCCGGCTGCGGTACCAAAGGGCCTCTCACCCCCAGTCCGCTGCCCAAGCGTTCCTGTGCAGACGGCAGCCCCGCGCCCTGCACGATTCGCCCGCCGCCTGATCTTTCCAGCCCATTCAGCCCGGCGCCTGCCGCGCCCGCCAACCGATGAATGCTTTCCTGCCTCGCGACGGCCAGCTCTACGCCGAAGATGTTCCGCTTGATGGCCTTGCTGCGCGGTTCGGCACGCCCTGCTATGTCTACTCACGCCGCGCCATCACCGACGCCTGGCGGGAATTCTCAGTGGCCTGCGTGGGGCGACGTGTGCTGGTCTGCTATGCGCTCAAGGCCAATTCCAATCTTGCCGTGATCGATCTGCTCGCACGCGAGCAGGCGGGCTTTGACATCGTCTCGGCAGGCGAACTGCGCCGCGT
>SYIM01000297.1 GCA_005798775.1 Burkholderiales bacterium | reverse complement strand
CGCAATATCGTGAAAAAGTGCGGCCACCACCAGAAGCCATGGTGAGCGGACTCCCGACATCAGTTGGCTGCAGAAGGGATACTCGTGTGCATGCTCGGCCATCGCAAAGCGGCGAAGGTTCCGAACCACCATCAGGATATGCTGATCGACGGTGTAGACATGAAACAGATCGTGCTGCATCTTGCCGACGATCCGCCGGAACACCGGCAGGTATCGTCCGAGCACCGACCACTGGTTCATCTGCCGTAGGCCGCGGGTGACGCCATGTTCGGCCTGAAGAAATTCAAGAAACAGCAAGCGGTTTTGAGGTGACTGCCGGAATGCAGCATCGATGCGCGTGCGGGCGCGCCAGACTGCGCGCAGCGTCTGGGCACTCATGCCATGCAGCTCGCGGTGGCGGCTGAGCACCAGAAACGCCCTCAAAATGGCTGACGGCTCGCGTTCAAAAAGTACCGGGTCGACAATATCGAGCAGGCCGCCGCGGTTGGCGAACTCCGCATCAAGCGGCTCGGGCTCGCCGGCGGCAGGCGGCGAGAGTCGTTCACGAAGATCTTGAAGCAGAAGGCTGCTCAGCTGGACTACGGCCTTGGCCGCCCAGTAGTAGCGCTGCATCAGCGACTCGGATGCCCGCCGCGCATCGGCGCCCCCGAATCCGAGCGCCGCACTGACCTGGGCCTGGAGGTCGAATACCAGCCGGTCTTCGCGCCGCCCCGAGACCACATGGAGCGACGCACGGATACGCTTGAGTACCCGTTCGTTGTGGCGGATCTGACGGAGTTCGGTCTCGCTGACGAGGTTGCCGCGCGCCAGGTCGGCCCAGCTGGCACCCAGGCCGGCGGCACGACTGATCCAAAGAATCAGTTGCAGATCGCGCAGGCCGCCCGGACTTTCCTTGCTGTTGGGCTCCAGGCTGTAAGGGGTGTCCTCGTAGCGTGTGTGGCGCTGCCGCATCTCGAGGAGCTTTTTGGAGAAAAACATCGCTGGGTCAAGCTCGTCTTCGAGCTGCTTTCCGAGCTGATCGAATATCTCGCGTTTGCCGGCGAGCAGACGTCGTTCGATGAGGCTGGTTTGGACGGTGATGTCGCGGCGCGCTTCGACCAGGCATTCGTTCACACTTCTGACGCTATGTCCGATTTGAAGGCCAAGATCCCAGCATGCGCTGATGAACCGCTCGAGAATCACAGCCTCATCTGGGGCTGGATGGTCTGCGATAATCAGCAGGTCGACGTCCGAATGCGGGAAGAGTTCGCCACGCCCATAGCCGCCGATTGCCGCGAGCGTGAAATGAGCTGGCACGGCACTGCGGTGCCAGAGCGTGCGCAAGAGCCGGTCTGTCGCCCGGCACAGCGCTGATAGCAGGCGGTCGGGATTTCGTGAGGATTTGAACTGCTGGACCGACGATTCAACTACTGCGCGATACGACTGCCGCAGATCGCCAAGCTCGGCTGCGGCAATCATGGTCAGGCCACCGACTCATGCGCCGGCTGCACCGGGCACTGCTCCGATATGGTGAGGACTTCAACGCCCCGCTCGGTTACCAATACTGTGTGCTCCCATTGGGCTGACAGGCTGTGGTCGCGGGTGACGATCGTCCACCCATCGCCCAGTTCACGGACGTCGCGCTTGCCTGCGTTGATCATTGGCTCGATTGTGAAAATCATGCCAGGCTCGAGCCGCTCGCCCGTGCCGGGACGTCCGTAGTGAAGCACCTGGGGTTCTTCGTGGAACCGCCGCCCGATACCGTGCCCGCAGAACTCGCGCACGATCGAAAAGCCACACCCTTCGGCATAGCGTTGAATCGCATGGCCGATATCGCCAAGCGTCGCACCTGGCTTGACCTGCTCAATACCCAGCCACATGGCGCGGAATGTAATGTCGCACAGGCGGCGTGCCGCGATCGAGGGCTCACCCACACAAAACATCCGGCTGGTATCACCATGAAAGCCGTCCTTGATGACGGTGATGTCGAGGTTGACGATATCGCCGCTTTTCAGCACACGAGCGCTGGGAATACCATGGCAGACCTGATGATTGACCGAAGCGCAGATCGACTTGGGGTAGGGCGAGTAGCCGGGCGGCGCGTAGTTGAGTGGCGCGGGAATCGTGCCCTGAACGTTCACTATGTAGTCATGGCACAGGCGGTCGAGCTCACCAGTGGTGATCCCCGGCCGGACATGGGGGGTGATGAAATCAAGCACCTCGCTGGCCAGGCGTCCGGCCACACGCATAGCGGCGATCTCGTCGGATGTTTTGAGTTGGATAGTCATGGTACGATTATAAGTTAGCTGTTATCCCCGCGCTTTCGGCGAACAGGGTGCTGCACAAGCTCTCAAGTTTGGAATTCGGTCACCAGGGCCATTCCAGAATGTTCAGAGCTCGGCAGTTTTTCCGCTCCTTCCAGGGTGGATCGCCAGAAGCGTAAGACTCAACCCCCAAGGAGATGTTTATGTCCGCGACCATGCGGCAAATGCTTGAGGCCGGTGTACATTTCGGCCACCAGACCCGATTCTGGAACCCTCGGATGGCCCCGTACATCTACGGCCATCGCAACAAGATTCACATTGTCAACCTTGAGAAAACCCTCGGGCTTTATCAGGAGGCGATGAAGTATCTCAAGCAGCTATCCTCCAACCGCGGCACGGTACTGTTCGTGGGCACTAAACGACAGGCGCGTGAAATCATGGCCGAAGAGGCGCAGCGCGCGGGTATGCCCTTCGTCGATCACCGCTGGCTGGGTGGGATGCTCACGAACTTCAAAACCGTCAAGACCTCGATCAAGCGGCTGAAGGACATGGAGGTCATGATCGCCGAAGGCAGCGTAGAGCAGTTGTCGAAGAAAGAGTCGCTGCTTTTTCAGCGGGAACTAGACAAGCTCAATCGCAGCCTGGGTGGCATCAAGGACATGGGTGGCTTGCCTGATGCGCTATTTGTGGTGGACGTGGGCTATCACAAGATCGCGGTCACTGAAGCTTCGAAACTCGGTATTCCGGTCGTGGGCGTGGTCGATACCAACCACTCGCCCGAGGGTATTTCATACGTCATCCCGGGTAACGACGACTCAGGCAAAGCCATCCGCCTTTACGCACGCGGCGCGGCCGATGCAATTCTCGATGGACGCAGCAGCGCGCTCCAGGAGGTCGTGAAAGCGGCCGGCGAAGAGGAAGAGTTTGTCGAGGTCGAGGGCGAGGAAGCCTGACGCCTGCCTGGTGGGTAGCCCTCGGGACGCCCGCCATATCCTGTGTTCAACCTGCGCCGCCCGGCCTCACGCTGGCTTGGCCGTACAGGGCTTTGAGTAATTCGACTGAATTCGGAGGACAAGGCGATGGTTGAAATCACCGCTGGTATGGTTAAGGAACTACGGGAGAAAACCGACGCACCCATGATGGAGTGCAAGAAAGCGCTTACCGAGGCGGGTGGAGACCTGGTAAAGGCCGAGGAAATTCTGCGCGTCAGGCTGGGCAACAAGGCGAGTAAGGCCGCCTCGCGCATCACGGCGGAAGGCGTAGTCGGCGTGTTTATCGGCAGCGACGGGCGTGAGGCCGCCATCGTTGAGCTCAATTGCGAGACAGACTTCGTTGCCAAGAACGACGATTTCCTCGCTTTCGCTTCCCGGCTCGCGAAGCTGGTGGCGGAGTCGGCCCCGGCCGACGTCGCGGCATTGTCGGCGTCGTCCGTCGACGGATCGACGGTTGATGCAGTCCGTACCACGCTGGTCGGCAAAATCGGCGAAAATCTGTCGATTCGCCGCTTTCATCGGGTGTCGGCTGAGGGGCGTGTGGTGACGTATGTGCACGGGGGCGCCAAAATCGGCGTACTGCTCGACCTGGTGGGTGGAGACGAGACCCTGGCGCGCGATATTGCGATGCACATTGCGGCAGCCAAGCCGAAATCGCTGTCTCGCGATGGCGTGCCGGCTGACCTGATCGATACCGAGCGTCGGATCGCCCGCGAGAAGGCTGCCGAGTCGGGCAAGCCGGCCGACATCGTGGAAAAAATGGTCGAGGGGAGCGTACAAAAATTCCTGAAGGAGGTCACCCTCCTCGGACAGCTTTTCGTCAAGGACGACAAGCAGACCATCGAGCAGCTGCTGAAATCTCGGGACGCTCGCGTGGCATCGTTTACGCTGTACCTGGTGGGCGAGGGCATCGAGCGGAAGCAAACCGACTTCGCCGCCGAGGTGGCCGCACAGGCCGCTGCTGCGGTAGCACGTTGAGGTCTCAGGCAGCGCGAACGCCCGCCGGGCTGCCCCGCTTCTCACGCCGTAATGGCGCATAATCCTGGGGTCTGCCGACTGAAGGCATCGGCCCCGGGTCGGCGTGAACCGCACTGAGGTTAAACCTTGGATCTGTCTTCGTCTGCCTCGAATCCGCCCAAACTCGCCTACCGCCGGTTGTTACTTAAGCTGTCGGGGGAAGCGTTGATGGGCGATGACACGTTCGGCATTAACCGCCTCACCATCGAACGAATGTGTGCCGAGGTCGCGGGCGTATCGAGGCTGGGTGTCGAACTGGCGGTGGTGATTGGCGGCGGGAACATTTTCCGAGGCGTAGCGGGCGGCGCTGCCGGGATGGACCGCGCTACAGCCGACTACATGGGAATGCTCGCTACCGTCATGAATGCGCTCGCGCTTCAGGATGCGCTGCGCCAGCAAGGGGTTGTGTCACGAGTGCAGTCGGCGCTGAAAATTGAACAGGTGGTTGAACCCTACATCCGTCCCAAGGCCTTGCGCTACCTTGAAGAGGGCAAGGTCGTGATATTCGCTGCCGGCACCGGGAATCCGTTCTTCACGACCGACACAGCGGCTGCCCTCCGGGGTGCTGAAATGGGCGTTGACATTGTGTTGAAAGCGACCAAGGTCGACGGCGTATACACCGCCGACCCCATGCTCGATCCCACCGCCACGCGCTACCAGCGCATCAGCTTCGACGAGGCCATCAGCCGCAAACTGAAGGTGATGGACGCCACCGCTTTCGCGCTCTGCCGCGACCAACGTCTACCGCTGAAGGTTTTCTCAATTTTCAAGGAAGGCGCCCTTCGCCGGATCGTGACCGGTGACGACGAAGGGACGCTGGTCTACGCCTGACACGCTTCAGAGGAATCCGATGAGTCTGTCCAATGTTAAAAGCTCGACCGAGCAAAAGATGAACAAATCGCTCGAGTCCTTAAAGATTGCGCTTTCCAAGATTCGAACGGGCCGGGCCCATTCCGGTCTCCTCGATCACGTACAAGTCGACTATTACGGCAGCCTCGTGCCGATCAATCAGGTGGCTAACGTTTCCGTCATGGACGCGCGAACGCTGAGCGTGCAGGCCTGGGAGAAAAAGATAGTGCTTGCCATTGATAAAGCCATTCGTGAGGCCGACCTGGGGCTGAATCCGGTTACGGTGGGGGAACTGATTCGGGTACCTATGCCGCCATTGTCAGAGGAGCGCCGCAAGGAGCTGGCGAAAGTGGCGCGCGTAGAGGGTGAGCAGGCCAAGGTCGCGGTTCGGAATCTTCGCCGTGATGGGAACGAGCAGCTGAAAAAGCTCCTCAAGGACAAAGCTATTTCCGAGGATGATGACCGGCGGGGCCAGGATGAAGTGCAAAAGCTGACCGATCGCCACATTGCGGAAATCGACAAGCTGATCTCCGCAAAAGAGCAGGAAATCCTTACAGTCTGATCAGGCGTTTGCCGCGTGAAGCCGACTTTTCCGAGTTCGACCGTCGCAGTCCCGTCAAGCGGGGCGGTCCCGCGTCATGTCGCCATGATCATGGATGGCAATGGCAGGTGGGCCACCAGCAGGCGGCTGCCGAGGGTGGCGGGACATGCGCGCGGTGTAGAAGCGGTGCGGACTGTCCTGGAAGCCTGTGCGAAGGCGGGCGTGGAGTTCCTGACGCTGTTTGCCTTCAGCTCTGAAAACTGGCGGCGCCCGGTCGACGAGGTCTCGGTGCTCATGCGGCTGTTCATTTCTGCTCTGGAGCGCGAGGTCGATCAGCTTCATGCCAATGGGATCCGACTCCGCGTGGTGGGCGATCTCGATGCGTTTGAGCCACGGCTCCGCGCGCTTATTCGGCAGTCCGAGACGCGCACGGCGGGCAACCAGCGGATGACGCTCACCATTGCCGCGAACTACGGCGGGCGCTGGGATATCCTGCAGGCCACCCGTGCGGCGTTGGCGGCTCATCCTGAGCTGATCAGCCATCCCGAGAGACTCGACGAAGCACTGTTGTCGCCCTACCTGGCGATGTCGTATGCGCCGGAGCCCGATCTTTTCGTCAGAACGGGCGGCGAGCAGCGCGTCAGCAATTTTCTTTTGTGGCAACTGGCCTACACAGAGCTGTATTTCACCGACCGCTTCTGGCCTGATTTCGATTCTGCAGCACTCGAGGAAGCCTTCGAGTGGTACCGACAGCGCGAGCGTCGCTTCGGCCAGACCAGCGGTCAGGTCGCAGCGCAGTCTGCCGGATGAATGCATGCTGATCGCCCGGATTCTGACCGCGGTTGGATTGCTGGCGGTTCTGATTCCGGTGGTGATGGTGGGACCGGTCTGGCTTTGGGGGCTCGTCTCGCTGTTACTGCTCATCATCGCCTATGCCGAGTGGAGTCGGCTGGTATCGGGCAAGCTTCCTGGTTTGCTCAAGCTCGCCGCCACGACCGCCTCAGGTATCGCGGTCGTTGCACTCGTTCCGTCCGGTAATGTTCCACAGCCCATCCTGATTGCCGCGTGTTTTCCCCCAATGCTTTTCTGGCTCGTCGAAGCGCCCCGGCGACTGAGGCGCCATCAGGCAAGCACCGGCCGATGCGCGTTGGCGCTCTGGCTGCTGGGCGCCTGCTGGCTTGCGCTCTATGACCTGCGGGGCGGTGGACCGGCGGTGCTGGTCACCGCGATGGCGATTGTGTGGGTCGCTGACATCGCAGCGTATTTCGCTGGCCGATCCTTTGGCCGTCGCAAGCTGGCGCCCACCATTAGTCCTGGAAAATCCTGGGAAGGTGTGATTGCCGGCATGATGGCCGTGGCGGTCTTGGGCGTGGTGTCGGCGCAGTTCGCGCCGCTTGCGGGCACTCTTCCAGCCTTGCTGCTCGTACATTACGGCGTTGCAGCCGCCTTGCTGATCCTCGCGCTCCTCGCGGGCCTGTCAGTCGTGGGCGACCTGTTCGAGTCACTGCTCAAGCGCGAGGCAGGCGTGAAGGACAGTGGCACGCTATTGCCCGGGCACGGCGGAGCGCTCGATCGAATTGACGCACTGATCCCCACGATGCCAGTCGTGGCCCTGCTTCACCAACTGCTGCGATAATCTGGGGATGAAGGCAATTACCGTGCTGGGAGCCACTGGCTCCATCGGATTGAGCACGCTCGATGTCGTGGCACGGCATCCCGAGCGGTTCCGTTTGCACGCGCTGTCCGCACACAGCCGGATCGATGCGTTGCTTGAACTTGCGCTCAAGTACCGCCCACGGTGCGTGGCGGTATCCGATCAGGCCGCAGCGGAGCGTCTGCGCAGGCAATTTGTGCATCACGGTGCGGCAATTGACGTCCACAGCGGCGCCGGTGCGCTCGAGGCGATCGCTTCCGCGCCCGAGGTTGACCTTGTCATGGCGGCGATCGTAGGGGCCGCTGGCCTTCCGTCTGCCATTGCGGCTGCCCGAGCTGGCAAATGCATCCTGCTCGCGAACAAAGAAGCGCTGGTGATGGCGGGTGATGTGTTCCTGCGCGCATGCCGTGAGGGCGGCGCATCGGTGTTACCCATCGACAGCGAACACAATGCTGTCTTTCAGTGCTTGCCTGCCGCCGGGAACCGGGGTGGGATCAGACGAATACTCCTGACCGCCTCTGGCGGACCCTTTCGCCAGGCGAGTCTTGAGGCCATTGAGTCGGCCACACCAGCCCAAGCGGTTGCGCATCCGCGCTGGAACATGGGTCGGAAAATCTCGGTGGACTCCGCGACCATGTTGAACACGGGGCTCGAGCTCATCGAGGCGCACTACCTCTTTGGTGTGACATCCTCATCCATCGAGGTCTTGGTCCACCCACAGAGTATCGTGCATTCGTTGGTGGAATATGTCGATGGCTCGGTACTCGCGCAGCTCGGCAATCCCGATATGCGAACGCCGATCGCGCACGCGCTTGGTTATCCTGATCGTATCGAAAGTGGTGTCACGCCGCTCGATCTCGCTGCGGCTGGGCGCCTCGAGTTCGAGCCTCCCGACCCGGTTCGCTTTCCTTGCCTGCGTCTGGCCCGCCAGGCTCTCGAGTCGGCAGGCGGCGCGCCGTGCGTCCTGAACGCAGCCAATGAAATCTCAGTTGAGGCCTTCCTGGGCGGGCGAATCCGGTTTGGCGACATTGCGCGGATAAACGAAGCGGTGCTCGACGAACTCGGAGGCGAGCGTGCCGCGCAGGAAGTCAACGCGGTGATCGATCTCGATGGCAGGGCGCGTCGGGCAGCGCGGCAGGTGATGGAGCGACAGGCCTCATGACATTCGTTCAAACCGTCCTCGCGTTTCTCTTCGCCCTCACGTTACTCATCTTCGTGCACGAGCTGGGCCATTTTTCAGCGGCCCGTTTGTGCGGGGTCAAAGTCCTCAGATTTTCGATCGGCTTCGGGCCAGCGATCTGGTCCCGCGCATACGGTACCGATCGGACGGAATGGGTGATTGCCGCCATTCCGCTTGGCGGCTACGTGCAGATGCTCGATGAGCGCGACCAGGAGCCCTCTCTGCCGATTGCAAGCGCCGACCTTCCACGGGCGTTTTCGCAGCGTCCGCTTTACCAGAGGGCGTTCATCGTGGTGGCCGGGCCCATGGCGAACTTTCTTCTTGCGGTGATTCTTTATGCAGCGCTTGCCTGGGGTGGAACCGAACAACCGGTTCCTGTCCTCGACGCGCCGCCCGCAGCGAGTGCCGCTGCCGGCGCGGGTCTGGTTGCGGGGGACCGTATCGTCTCGGTGAACGGCGCGCCGCTGCAGTCGTGGAATCAACTGCGGCTCAAGATCATCGATGCGTCACTGGGAGACGCGACGGTCTCGCTCACCATCGACCGCGCAGGCCAGCTTCGCCAGCAAACCCTGGGAACGCGCGGGGCCATGTCCGCCGAGGTCCCGGATCGCGACCCACTTCAAGTGCTCGGGCTCGTACTGGCGCCAGGAGAGGTGTTAATCGGAAGCCTGATGTCTGGCGAACCAGCGATCGAGGCGGGCCTGCGGGCGGGTGATCGTGTGCTCACGGTAAACGGTGAGCCTGTCCGGCGGGCGCGTGAGCTCATTGAACAGGTGCGTGAGAGTGCTGATCGAGCGCTGGTCATCGTGGTTCAGCGTGGCGCTGACGAAATCACCGTGCGTGTCATCCCATCAACGCAAACCGTAGCCGGTACGGACGCTCGGCCACGCGGGCGAATCGGAGCCATGCTCCAGGATAGAGTTAAAACCGAGGTGGTTCAGGCTGACCCCCTTGAATCCGTTGTTCAGGGCGTAGCGCGCACCTGGGAGATGAGCACGTTTTCGCTTCGAATGCTTGGTCGCATGATCACCGGTGACCTGTCAGTGCGAAATCTGAGCGGTCCGGTGACCATTGCCGACATGGCGGGCCAGACTGCCCGCAGCGGCTTGCAGTCCTATCTCGGATTCATCGCGCTGATCAGCGTAAGTCTGGGGGTTCTGAATCTGCTGCCCATACCGGTGCTCGACGGAGGGCATTTGGTATATTACGTGGTTGAGGCAATCAGACGCCGTCCGCTGTCAGATCAGGTGATGGCGATTACTCAAAAGGCGGGGCTGCTTCTGGTGGTGTTCATGATGGCACTTGCACTTTTTAACGACTTCACCCGGCTTATTGGGCTCTGAAGCATGCGAAGCATCTTTTCCCGTACTCGTGCGAACCGCCTAGCATCTGCGTCCCTGTATCTCATACTGGCTGCTGCCGGGTTTCCAGGCGCAGCGAGAGCGTTCGATGCCTTTGTAGTTCGAGATATCCGAATCGAGGGTATCCAGCGTATCGAGCCGGGCACCGTATTTGGTTATTTGCCCGTCAAAGTTGGTGAGCGCATCACGCCAGATTCAGCGACCGCGGCAATTCAGGCGCTTTATGCGAGCGGTTTTTTCCGCGACGTGCGGTTGCAGGCCGACGGCGACGTTTTAGTGGTTGTGCTCGAGGAGCGACCAGCGATCGGCTCAATCGAAATTACCGGCGTCAAGGAATTCGATGCTGACACCTTGAAGCGCTCGCTCCGGGATATCGGACTCGCTGAGTCCCGTATTTTTGATCGCAGCCTTCTCGAGCGGGCCGAGCAGGAACTGAAGCGCCAGTATCTATCCCGAGGCAAGTATGCCGCGCGCGTCACCTCGACGGTCACGCCCCTCGAGCGTAATCGGGTGGGGGTCGCCATGACGGTCGAAGAGGGCGCCTCGGCGTCCATTTCGGCGATCCGATTCGTTGGGAACAAGGCCTTTACCGAAAAGGCGTTACTCGATGAAATGAAGCTCTCGACGCCAACGTGGCTCAGCTGGTACACCAAGGCCGACCGCTATTCGCGCGAGAAATTGGCGGGCGATCTGGAAACCTTGCGATCGTTTTATCTGGATCGGGGTTTCCTGGAGTTCAATATTCGCTCAACCCAGGTTTCCATCAGCCCTGACCGGGAATCCATCGATCTCGTGGTCGTGCTGGATGAGGGGGAGCAGTTCCGTGTCAAGGACATCACCTTCGCTGGTGAACTGCTGGGACGAGGCGACGAATTTCGCGCCATGATGAGGCTCGCCCAGGGCGAGGTGTTTTCCGGAACGAAGCTGAACGACTCCACCAAGAGCATGACCGAGCGTCTGGGCTCCCTTGGCTACGCCTTTGCACGGGTCGATGCTGTACCCCAGGCAGACCGTGATAACCGGCAGGTGAGCTTCACCGTCATGGTCGAGCCAGGGCGCAGGGCGTACGTTCGCAGAATCGACATTGGTGGTAACGCGCGCACCCGTGATGAAGTTGTGCGCCGGGAGCTTCGCCAGTTTGAAGACGCCTGGTACGACGCCGACAAGATCAAACTGTCGCGTGATCGTCTGAATCGGCTCGGTTATTTCACCGACGTCAAGATCGAAACCGAGCCGGTGCCGGGCACTAGCGATCAGGTAGATCTCCGGGTCACCGTCGTTGAGCGCCCTACCGGGGCGATCTCGCTGGGTATCGGGTTTTCCACCACCGAGAAGATCATTCTTGCAGCTTCACTGAGCCAGAACAATTTTCTGGGAACAGGCAAGATTGTCGGCATCGAGGTGAATTCAAGTCGGCTCGCGCGGCAGGTGGTGCTCAGTCACACCGACCCCTACATCACCGACGACGGTATCAGCCAGACGGTTGAACTTGCCTCGCGGTCGTTTAATGCTTCAGCACTGCTGCTGGGCGATTACAAGTTTGAAACGCTCTCCGCGTCTACGCGGTTCGGCATTCCGTATACCGAGGTCGACCGTTTTTTCTTTGGGGTCGGAGCCGAGTCCACCTCACTTTGGCTCGGTCCGCTTGCACCGCGGCGCTACACGAAGTGGGTCTCCGAATACGGGCTTTCCGCGTCCGCTTTCCTTGGGAATGTCGGGTGGGTGCGTGACACCCGAAACAGCGCACTTGCGCCCACAATGGGCCGCCTGCAGCGCGTCAATTTTGAGGCTAGCGTCCCAGCGGGCGATCTGCGTTTCTGGCGCACCAATGCGGTCCAGCAGCTTTACTGGCCGCTATCCCGTGACTACACCATTGCACTGAATGGTGATGTTGCCTATGGCGCAGGTTTCAGTGGGCGTTCGTACCCGTTGTTCAAGAACTATTTCGCCGGCGGCATTGGCTCGGTTCGAGGCTTCTACCCTAGTTCACTCGGACCAAAGGATATCGAGCCACTGCAAACCGGGGGTACGCGCGAAGTGCCCATTGGTGGACAGCTCAAGGTGGTCGGAAGCGCAGAGTTTCTGTTTCCGCTTCCAGGTTCAGGCGCTGACCGTACGATCCGCACTTTTCTTTACACCGATGTCGGAAACGTATTTGCTGACTCCAACGTCGACTTCTCCGAACTTCGCGCGGCAGCCGGCGTGGGTCTGAATTGGTTGTCTCCAATCGGCCCGATGAAGCTGAGTCTGGGCTGGCCGCTGCGTTATGCTCCAACTGACCGTATGCAGCGATTCCAATTTCAAGTAGGCGCCGGTTTCTGATCAGGTACGATTTTCTGGGCGGGAGATTTGTATGTTCTTGAGCCGACGTTTTGCTTGCCTGTCTGCAGCCGCGGCGTTTTTGCTGAGTGCAAGCGCCGCATTTGCACAGGTCACCCCCAAAATCGGATTCGTCAACACCGAGCGTATCCTGCGCGATGCAGCGCCTGCCAAGGCAGCCCAGGCAAAACTTGAGACTGAGTTCTCCAAGCGCGACCGAGAGCTCCAGGAGGTTGGCACCCGGCTGAAGCAGCTGGCCGAACGCCTCGAGCGGGACGCGATGGTGATGTCCGAGGCCGAGCGCACGCGCCGGCAACGCGAGGCGGCCGATATCGACAAAGACTTCCAGCGTAGACAGCGCGAATTCCGTGAAGACCTCAATCAGCGGCGAAACGAAGAGCTGTCGCAAGTGGTTGAGCGGGCCAATCGTGTCATCCGTCAGATCGCTGAGCGGGAAAAGTTCGACCTGATTCTTCAGGAGGCGGTCTACGCAAGTGGTCGTATCGACATCACCGACCTCGTCCTTCAGGCGCTTTCTGACCCTGCGGTAAAATAATCGGGCGCGTCCGAGCGCTGGAGAGCTGCATGCTCCGTCTGTCGGATGCCGTGCCCTTGTCCGAGATCGTTCAATTGCTTGCAGGCCGTCTGGTCCGCGGCGCTGACAGTACTCGAATCGATCGCCTGGCGACGCTTGAGTCGGCCGACGGTACATCGATAGCGTTTCTATCGAGTCGGGCTTATCGGGACAAGGCGAGGACCACGTCGGCTGGGGTTGTGGTGACCTCGGTAGAGCTGGCGGACGCGGTGCCTGCTAAGGCAGCGCTAGTTGAAGTACCAGACCCCTACCGGGCCTACGGACTGATTGCACGTCAGTTCAATGCCTGGCTCAACACTCGAAGCAACCCATCGGTCCATCCCTCAGCTGTCATCGCATCGTCGGCGTCGCTGGGTCACGGCGTTGCAATCGGTCCCGGTGCGGTGGTCGGCGAACGGGTATGTGTGGGGGCTGGCGCCGTCATCGGTGCTGGCTGTATCATCGAAGACGATGCGGTGGTGGGGACCGGGGTGGAACTCCGCTCGCGGGTCACGCTTGGCTATCGCTGCGTGGTAGGCGATCGCAGCCTAGTTCACGCCGGGACGGTGATCGGATCCGATGGCTTCGGATTTGCCAGGTATCAGGGACATTGGGAAAAGATTCCGCAGCTTGGGCGAGTACAGATTGGTGCCGACGTGGAAATCGGCGCCAACTGTTCCATTGATCGCGGCGCACTCGACGACACCCTCATCGGCGATGGATGCAAGCTCGATAACCTCATCCAGGTCGCGCATAACGTGCAGATCGGTGAGCACACTGCGATCGCCGCCTGCGTGGGTATCGCAGGCAGCGCCCGAATCGGTCGGCGCTGCATGATCGGCGGCGCGGCGGGCATTCTGGGGCACCTCGACATTTGCGATGACGTGACGATCTCTGCCATGAGTCTGGTGTCGTCTTCGATCACCAAACCTGGGTTCTACTCCGGAATTTTTCCTCTCATGAACAATGCCGACTGGGAGCGCGCTGCAGTGGTAGTGCGCAAGCTTCCCGATCTCCGAGCCAGGCTTCGCCGCCTCGAGTCGTACCTCAAGGAACATTGATGCCTTCGTTAGATATTCGCGCGATCCTTGAACACCTGCCACACCGGTATCCGTTCCTGTTGGTCGACCGGGTGCTTGACATCGAGCCTGGCAAGCGCATCCGGGCACTCAAGAACGTCACCATCAACGAACCGTTTTTTGTTGGACACTTCCCGCACCTGCCGGTCATGCCGGGCGTATTGCAAATTGAAGCGCTGGCGCAGGCGGCCGGTATTTTGTCGTTTCAGACCATGGGTCGGGTGTCCGATGACCGGTCTGTCTACTATTTCGTTGGCATTGACGGCGCCCGGTTCAAGCGGCCTGTGGTGCCTGGAGATCAGCTGATTCTCGATGTCGAGATCACGCGGGTTGCGCGCTCGATCTGGAAGTACACCGGGCGAGCCTCCGTTGATGGGCAGACGGCGGCGGAGGCCGAATTGATGTGCACGTTGCGCGAAATCGACCCACCTGTGCGCCCGGACGGCGACGCCGCGCCCGCGCAGAGCTGACAGGCGCGACATGCCTAACATCCATTCGACGGCCGTGGTCGATCCGGGCGCCTGCCTTCACGATGACGTCGTCGTGGGCGCCTACAGCGTGATTGGTGCAGGGGTGAGGCTGGGCGCCGGGTGCGTGGTGGGCCCTCACGTGGTGATTGAGGGGGACACGACGATCGGAAGCCTGAATCGGTTTCATCCGTTCGCGTCGATCGGCGGCGCGCCCCAGGACAAGAAATACCTGGGCGAGCTCACTTCCCTGGTCATCGGTGATGGCAATACGTTTCGCGAATCCGTCACAGTCAATCGCGGCACGGCGCAGGACAAGGGAACAACCCGTATCGGTAACGACAACTGGATCATGGCCTATGTGCATATTGCTCACGACTGTATCGTGGGTGATCACACCATTTTTGCCAATTCCACCAATCTGGCCGGGCATGTTCAGGTGGGCAACTGGGCCATTCTGGGCGGCTGCACGCAAGTGCACCAGTTTTGCAAGATTGGTGCACATGCCATGACCGGCGCCGGGACCGTAGTACTGCACGACATCCCGCCCTATGTGATGACCGCTGGCAATCCAGCGAGCGCGCACGGCCTTAACAGCGAAGGCCTGAGGAGGCGGGGCTTCAGTGGACAGCGTATTCAGGTACTGCGTGGCGCCTACAAGCTGTTATACCGCAGCGCCATGACGCTAGATCAGGCGCGTGAGGCCTTGAGCGATCTCCGCGCCACGGTTGACTCCGACAGCGAGTCGGATCTTGCGCTGCTTTCTGATTTTTTGTCACGGGTCGAGCGGGGCATCGCGCGCTGATGAGCGAGGCCCCTCGCACGCCGCTGGCGGACGATGTGTGGGGCGAGTTCGCGCTCGCGATGGTTGCCGCCGAGGCGTCTGGTGATCTGCTGGCCTCGGCCATGCTGCAGGGCCTGCGCGATGCGGTACCTGAGCTTGCCGCCTTTGGAGTCGGCGGGCGGGCCATGTGTTCCTGGGGCTTTGAGGCGTGGGCGGGGATCGAGGAACTGTCGGTACGCGGCTATGTCGAGGTGCTGAGCGCGTTGCCGAGGTTGCTCGCGCTTCGCCGGTCACTTGCGAGGCGGATCCTTGCTCGGCGCCCGACTGCGTTCGTCGGGATCGACGCGCCAGATTTCAATTTGGGGCTCGAGCGGCGCCTTCGCGAACAGGGCGTGCCAACCGTTCACTTCATCGGTCCGTCGATCTGGGCATGGCGACCTGAACGAATCGAGGCCGTCAGACGCTCGGTCAACCATATGCTGCTGGTTTTTCCGTTCGAAAAGCCGATTTACGATGCTGCGGGTATCCCTGCCACCTATGTTGGCCATCCGCTGGCCGACGTGCTGAGCCCCTCGACGGACACCGCGGCTGCCCGGAAGGCGCTCGAGCTTCCGCCGGACCGGCCTGTCATTGCGCTTCTTCCCGGCAGCCGTCCCGATGAGGTGCGGTATATGGGGCGAACGGTTCTTCAGGCTGCTGCCTGGATTCATCGGCGTCGGCCAGATTGCCATTTTGTGCTTCCCGCGGCCACGCCTGCTCTGCTGGAAGCGCTGAGGCGGCAGACCGTCAGCCTCCGGCTTGATTCCAGCCTGCCGCTGACGCTTGTGTCCGGACAGTCACATCGCGCCATGTCCGCTGCCGATACGGTGCTGGTTGCAAGCGGCACTGCCACGCTGGAAGCAGCACTGCTGGGTCGTCCCATGGTGATTTTCTACCGCATGGCAGCGCTCAGCTTTTTACTGATGCGCAATCGCGGCTTGCTACCCTGGATCGGACTGCCCAATATTTTGTGTCGGGAAACGTTGGTGCCCGAGTTCATTCAGAATGAGGCGAGCCCCGAGGCGCTGGGTGCAGCGTTGCTTGCACAACTCGACGACACGTCGCTTTGCACCCGCTTGCGCCAACGCTTTACCGACATGCATGGCAGCCTTGCCCGAGGCTGCGCGAAACGGAGCGCCGAGGCGATTCTCGGATTGTTTGAATCCAGGAGGGAATCGAGGTGAATTGGCTTCCTGACGGTGATCATCAGCTACAACTTCCCGTCCTGATCACTCCGGCGAGATGGGTCGCGGGCGTCGACGAAGCGGGTCGCGGCCCGCTTGCCGGCCCGGTGTTTGCCGCTGCCGTCATTCTGGATCCCGAGCGGCCGATTGCGGGCTTGCGCGACTCGAAGGTTCTGTCGCCAGCAAGGCGCGAGTACCTGGCGGCCGAGATCCGTGAGCGGGCGCTCGCCTGGTCGGTCGCGAGCGCCACTGTCAATGAGATTGACGCGATCAATATTCTTCAGGCCACGCTTCTTGCCATGCGACGCGCCGTCGAGCGACTTGCGCTCGCTCCCGACCTCGCCCGTATCGACGGCAACCGCGCACCGATTCTCCGCTGCGCGGTGGAAACCCTTGTCAAGGGCGATACGCTCGACCCCGCGATTTCAGCGGCCTCCATTCTTGCGAAGACCGATAGAGATGCCGCGATGGAACGCCTGCACAACGACTATCCTCTCTACGGCTTTGATCAGCACAAAGGCTATCCCAGCGCGCTGCACCTTGAATTGCTGCGATCTCATGGCCCGTGCCCCGCACATCGGAGAAGCTTTGCGCCGGTCCGACAGGCGCTCGAGCAGCGTAGCGTCTGATGAGTGGTCGGAAGGTATCCCCCCGAATGGAAATCCGTTCGCCCTCAAGCGAACGGTTTCAGCGCCTGCTTTCGCTCTCGCGCTCGCCTCGTGAGCGGGAGGCGCTGGGGCTGTCAATCATCGAGGGCGAGCATCTCCTTGAGGCGTGGCTTGATGCAGGTGGCACGATCGTGTCCGAGACGGTTATTCCGCGTCGATCAAGCGAAAGGCAGGCGATTCTTGCGCTGTGCGAGCAAGCCTCACATCAAACGCTGGTGCTCGATGATGCGCTCTTCGATCGGCTGTCGCAGGTGGTCAACGGGCCTGGCCCGCTCGCGACGATTCCTGTCCCGAAAACGACGCTTCCCCGATCGCTCGATCAAGATATGGTGTACCTCGACGGCATTCAGGATCCCGGCAATGCGGGGACGCTTCTTCGCAGTGCGGCGGCGTTCGGTGTACGCCTCATTGTGAGTTCGCCCGATTGCGTAAGTCTGTGGTCGCCCAAGGTCCTCCGCGCAGGTATGGGCGCGCACTTTGTATTACACATCTGCGAAGCGATCCCAGTTTCGTCGCTCGTCAGTGTTCGGGGAGCCGCCCGCTGGACAGCGGCAGCACCCCGGTCGCCGCAGTCGATCGACGAGGCAGACCTGCGCGAGGCCCGGGTATGGATCTTCGGTGCGGAAGGCAAGGGGCTCTCCGCAGAGCTGAGCGCCATGAGCGCCATTGATCGGCTGGAAATTCGGCACGATATCGGCGTTGAGTCGCTAAACGTGGGTGTGGCGGCTTCCATCTGTTTATACGAGCAATTCACACAGCGGCAGGCGGCAGCGCGTCGTTAACTTGGGCTGCCCGCGTCGATCCGCTGAAGCACGGTGGTCGCGATTTCCTCGATCGATTTAGTGGTGCTGGACAGCCACTCGATACCTTCCCTGCGCATCATCGACTCGGCTGCACTCACCTCCTGCCTGCAGTTGTCGAGGGATGCATAGCGGCTGTTTGGTCGCCGCTCCTGACGCACCTCGGCCAGACGCTCTGGCGTAATGGTGAGCCCGAACAGCTTTTTTCTATGCCGGTAGAGCACTTCCGGGAGTCGCTGGCGTTCGAAATCCTCTGGAATCAACGGATAGTTGGCGGCCTTCACCCCGTGCTGCATGGCGAGATATAAACTCGTGGGAGTCTTGCCACTCCGTGAAACGCCGACCAGGATCACATCGGACTCCTCAAGATCCTTGTCGGTCTGACCGTCATCGTGTGTGAGCGAATAATTGATGGCTGCAATCCGGCGGCTATAGGCCTCGAGATTTGATGCGGTATGCGACTGACCGATCGCGTGGCTGGAACGAACGCCAAGCTCCTGCTCGAGCGGTTCAAGAAAACTGGCGAACAGATCGAAGAATCGGCAGTCGGCCTGCCGAACAACATCATTGATCGGCGCGTTGACAAGCGTGCTGAAGACGATCGGCGGCTTGCGATCAAGCTGCGCCTGACGGTTGATACGGCGAAGCGCCTCTTCAGCCTTTTCCATCGAATCCACGAAGGGTAATCGCTGCTGTCTGAGGCGCACAGAGCCGAATTGGGTAAGAAGGGAATGACCGAAGGTCTCGGCCGTGATGCCAGTGCCGTCCGAAACATAAAAAACGGTTCGGTCGTAAGGCATCTGATTGGTGGAATCGGGCACGTTTACCTCAACGGAATGGGCAGTCTTGAGCGCCTTCACCGGAAGGTCAGCAGGCGTCGGGCAGGTAAAATAACAGCATTGCGCATTGCGCTACGGGTTTTTAACCATGCCAGGGCCTTTCCATGAACCTCCCCACCGGGCGCCGTGTCATCGCGTTCGATTCGCTCCGCATGAGCGATGTCGACGCAGTCGGGGGCAAGAATGCCTCCCTGGGCGAAATGATCAGCCAGCTTGCTGCGGCCGGCGTGCGAGTGCCGGGCGGCTATGCCACCACAGCATCAGCCTTTCGCGAATTTCTCGCCCACGACGGGCTTGCCGAGCGGATTGCCAGGCGGCTCGACACGCTTAACGTAGATGACGTCAAGGCGCTGTGTGAGTGTGGCGCTGATATTCGCGCATGGATTTGCTCGGCGCCTCTCCCCGTAGCGCTCGAGGCCGACATTCGCGCGCATCACGCGCTCCTGACTGCCGAGTCCGGTCCGTTTTTGCCGGTTGCCGTACGATCATCGGCGACGGCTGAAGATCTTCCCGACGCATCGTTTGCGGGCCAGCAGGAAACTTACCTGAACGTGTGCGGAATCGAGGCAGTGCTTGATCGGGTACGGCACGTTTTTGCTTCTCTCTACAACGACCGTGCAATCGCCTATCGGGTGCACAAAGGCTTCACGCACGCAGAGGTGGCGCTTTCCGCCGGCATCCAGCGCATGGTCCGAAGCGACCTGGGAAGTTCAGGCGTGATGTTCACCCTGGATACTGAATCCGGGTTCCGCGATGTGGTGTTCATCACCAGCGCCTGG
>SYIM01000296.1 GCA_005798775.1 Burkholderiales bacterium | reverse complement strand
TGATCGCGGTCGAACGGGCCCGAAACACGCGCGGTCGAGAGAGGCATGCCCCCAAGGCTAGCCGGGTGTCCGACAGCCCGCGAACGCTGCGTCTCACCCCTCCTCGAGAGGGTCGCGCTACCAACCCCGATGCGAACATTCGCCGAACCGGCGATGTCCCGGCGAGCACGTGGCGAACTCTCTGACACGCGAGGTGTTAGGTGAGCGCCTCGATGCGATCAACGAGAGAGACGAGCACCGCGAAGGCTGCCTCGATGTTCTCCGGCGCGGTCATGTCGACACCCGCGAGTCGGAGCGCGTCGAGTGGATGGCCGTTGATGCACTGCGCACCGCGATCGCCGAGGGGCAGATGCCCGACGGTCTGTCGTTGACCGCCGTTCTCTACGCACTCCAGTTCGCAGAACTATGACGTCGTCCGACGACGATCGTTGGAATCACAATTTCCACTACCACGCGCTGGTGCTCGATGCGCTGCCGTCAGTGTGCACACGAGTGCTTGACGTTGGGTGTGGTGAAGGGGTCGAGCTCCGCACGCGACACCGAGCCGGCGTACAGTGCACCCACGCGCTCGTAAGCATCCACCGTGCTCACGGTTTTCCCCTGGTGCCGGCCAGGCAGCATGGCGCCACCGTACATAAAGACCGAGGGCACGTTGAGCCGCACCATGGCCATCATGATGGCGGGCAGGGTCTTGTCGCAGCCGGCAAAGCCCACCAGCGCATCGTAAGCGTGACCGCGCATCACGAGCTCGATCGAGTCGGCGATCAGCTCTCGGGAAGCGAGGCTCATCCGCATGCCCTGATGCGCCATGGATAGGCCATCCGAGACCGAAATCGAGGTGAACTCAAATGGCGTGCCACCAGCCATTGCGACACCAGTCTTCGCGGCTTCGGCCTGTGGGCGAAGCGGTAGCGAGCACGGCGTATTCTCGCCGTGGGTGCTCATCACGCCCACGAACGGTTTGGCGATGGCCTCGTCATCGAGGCCCATGGCGCGCAGGAAAGTACGATGAGGGACCCGATCGGGCCCCTCAACAGTGGTGCGCGAGCGCAGGCGTCGCTCGGGTGCAGCGTCGGACATGCCGGACTCCGGAAAAATGGTCTTAGTCGAAAGCTTGATAGAGTAGCTGATCGTGCGCGAGACGCAGTCGCGCTCCGGTGCGAGTCGCCTCACCCTCGGGGCGAATTTTTGGAGGCCTGTGCGTGACTCAACCGCATGCAAGCGGCGGCGGCTCGAACCTGCAGACGCCGCTAGAAGTTCCAGCGCGCACCGCGGGTTGGGCGGATCGACTGCGGCCCGAGCGGGGGCTCGAGATGCTCGCCGCAGCGTTGCTTTTTTCGATGATGATCCTCACCTTTGTGGATGTGGTGCTGCGCTATGTTTTCAATGCGCCGATCCGCGGCAGTTTCGAGGTGAGCGAGACCATGATGGCGGTTCTGATCTTTGCCGGGCTGCCGATTGTGTCCCGCAAAAGCGAGCACATTGCGATCGATAGCCTGGTGAGGCTTGCGCCTCCGCTTCTTCAGCGTATGAGCGTGCTGGCGGTGCAGATCGGCTGCGCCGCCGCACTGGTCGGCATGGCTTGGCTGCTGTGGTTGAAGGGGTCGCGGTTTGCAGCGGCCGGCGACGTCACCCAGACGCTGAAACTTCCGATTGCACCGGTCGTTCAGCTGATGGCGCTACTGACGCTTTTTACGGCGCTCATCCATGTGGTGCTTGCCTGGCAGGCGCTTCGCTCGCCGCGGATCGGGCCGCAGGTAACCAGTGAAGACGGCAAAAGTGTGCTGTGACTGAGGCGCTTCTCGGGCTGGGGGCGATGATGCTGCTCGCGCTCGCGGGGCTGCCGATCGCTTTCGCCATGGGTCTGGTCGGGTTTTTTGGCCTTGCGCTGGTTCGCGGCTGGAATCCGGCGCTTGCCTCGGCGGGAACGCTCATGTACGAGACCGGTTTTTCCTACACGTTGTCGGTCGTGCCGCTCTTCATCCTCATGGGCAATTTCGTGAGCCGGGCGGGTTTGTCGCAGGAGTTATTCCGCGCGGCGTATGCCTTCATCGGCCATTGGCGGGGCGGGCTTGCCATGTCCACGATCGTTGCCTGTGCGGGGTTCGGTTCGATCTGCGGCTCCTCGATTGCCACCGCTGCCACCATGGCGCGGGTGGCCTACCCCTCCATGCGGCAGTTCGGCTACAGCGACTCGCTTGCCTGTGGTGCCATCGCCTCGGGAGGCACCCTGGGCATCCTGATTCCGCCCTCGGTGATCATGGTCATCTATGCCCTCATGACCGAGGTCAATATCGGTGCCATGTTTGCTGCCGGACTGATTCCGGGCGTGCTTGCCACGCTGCTCCTCATGGCGGCAGTTGCCTGGCAGACCTGGCGTGATCCGAAGAGCGGGCCGCGGGGGGAACGCACGCCGTGGCCGGAGCGGCTGCGCGCGCTTCAGGGCGTGTGGGGCGTGGTCGTACTGTTCGTGGTCGTGATGGGGGGCATCTATGGCGGGGTATTCACCGCCACCGAAGGCGCATCAATGGGCGCATTCGGCGCGTTTGTGTTTGCGATCGCTCGCCGCGCGCTCACCAGGCGCACGCTCCTGGAGGTTCTGGTTGAAAGCGCACGCACCACCGCGATGCTGTTCGGTATCCTGATTGGCGCACTAATTTTTGCGAATTTCGTGAATTTCACCACCATGCCAGACGACCTCAAGACTTTCGTCTCGCAGTTTCAAGTGCATCCGATGGCGGTCATCGTCGCGATCTGCGCAATCTATGTGCTGCTTGGCACCGCGATGGAAGAGCTGTCAATGATCTTGCTCACGGTACCTGTTCTTTTTCCGCTCGTGGTGCATCTTGGCTTTGACCCGATCTGGTTTGGCATTCTGGTGGTGGTGGTCGTCGAGATCGGCCTCATCAGCCCGCCGGTCGGCATGAATCTCTTTGTGCTCAGAACGCTTCTCCCGCATGTCTCCACCCTGACGATATATCGGGGTGTCGCGCCCTTCGTCGTGGCCGATGTCATTCGGCTGGCAATCCTGATCGCTTTCCCGGTGATCTCGACCTGGCTGCCTGGCGTGCTCTTCAAGTAGCGGCGTGTGCGCTGGCGATCAGTTCGGTGAGATCGCGGTCTTCCGGCAGGTTCAGGCGCCGGGCCCGGTCGAAGGAAATTCGGCGAGGCCAGCGGCCAAACATAGGCTCGATCGCCGGGTTGGGACAGAAGTCCACCCATGCACGCGCGTCACGGCCACTGAGCGCACTGACCGCGCGCAGAATCTCGTCGATGCTCGCTGCGAGCGCAGGACATTGAACGACGCGGGCACCATCGGGCGCGCCACCCGAGCCCGCCAGTGCAGTCGCGAACGCATCGCGCGCGGATGACAGTGACTGCAGCCAGATCACGGCCTCGGGCGAAACCGGTGAAACCACCCGACGTGCGGCAAGCGTCTCGCGGATCAGGTCGCTGTTGAAGCCCGACAGCGCGCCGTTCGGTAGCGCGGGCCGGATCACGACGCCGGCCAGCCTCAGGCTGATGCCATCAATCCAGCCGCGCCGCGACCCTTCAGTAATCAGGATTTCGTTAATCAGTTTCTGCACGCCATAGGAGAGACTGGGCGAGGCGGGTGTGTGGTCGTGAATCGCCGTTGGGAGCGGCAGGCCGTGGACGGCAATCGAACTGGCGTAGACCACCCGTGGCGGGCGGCCCGCTCGGCCCTGGGCCATGCAGCGTTCGAGCAGCGCGCGGGTGGCATCGAGATTGATCCGCATACCGAGATCGAAGTCGGCCTCGGCGGTCCCACTGACGACGCCCGCCAAATGCGCAACTGCAGTCACTGGCTCGGAAAACAGCTGTTCGAGGAGGGTCGCCGATGCGATGTTGCCCTGCATCCAGACGATGTCTGCGCGATCGGTCGGACACCAGTCGGGAGGCGGTATTTGGTCGGTGAGGATGAGGCGCCCGGAAACGGGCCTGTCGGGCAAGCTCGGGCGGGCGAGTCTGCTTTCGATCAGCGAGCGGGCGAGCGCGCCGCCCACGAAGCCGCCTGCGCCGGTGATGAGGCATGCGGTCATCGGTGCGCAGCCGCGGCCGCGGACGGTCGCGCTCGCGAGTGCGCGCGATCGGATGACACAGGTCACCGCCCTGCTACGAAGCTACCGCGTTTCCCGCCGTGCTTTTCGAGCAGGCGAACGTCGGTGATCACCATGCCCCGATCGATGGCCTTCACCATGTCGTAAATGGTGAGTAGTCCCACCTGCACCGCGGTGAGCGCTTCCATTTCCACGCCGGTTCGGCCATCACACTCGGCCTGCGCCCGACAGTGCACCGTGGCGCTGGTTTCGTCGACGGTGAAATCGACCGTCACACGCGTGAGCGCGATCGGGTGGCAGAGCGGGATGAGGTCGGCGGTGCGCTTGGCGCCCTGAATGGCTGCGATACGGGCGATGCCCAATACATCCCCCTTGGCGGCCGATCCTTCGCGGATCCTGGCAAGCGTCGCAGGCAGCATCCGGATCGAGCCGCCAGCGATCGCGATCCGGCGGGTGATGCCCTTGTCGGCGATATCGACCATATGCGCCTGGCCGGCGGCGTCAAAGTGCGTGAGCATGGGAGAGCTTGCAGGAGGGGGACTACGGCTATGATAGCCGGATGAGCCTGCATGAACGTCGGCCGCTTCTGACCCGGGCGCTTCCCGGAGTGATCAGCCTGTTGTTTGCTGTGGCGACAATCGGTTTGGCGGGAGCCCAGCCGGCTGAGCTCCCCAGGCTGGGCGACGCTGCTGGCGACCAGTTGTCGCCGCTGGCCGAGCGGAGACTGGGCGAATCGGTCATGCGCGAGATTCGACGTGCGCGGGCCCTTCTTGACGACCCCGAGCTTACCGACTATCTGAATCGGCTGGCGGTACGCCTTGCAGCGCAGCCTGCGGCTACGGGTTTCAGTTTTGAACTCTTTGCGGTCGAGGATCGCAGCATCAACGCGTTCGCGCTCCCCGGCGGCTTTATTGGTGTTCACACCGGGCTGGTGGCTTCGTCGCAGGCCGAGTCCGAACTCGCCTCGGTGCTCGCCCACGAGCTCGGCCATGTCACGCAGCGGCATATCGCGCGCATGTTCGCCACGCAAAACCAGAGCTCCACCGTGCTCATGGCCGCGATGGCGGCGGCGCTACTGGCTGCGCGCTCCAATCCGCAGGCGGCAGTCGGCATTGCCTCACTGGGCAGCACCATGCAGATGCAGCAACTCCTGGGCTACTCGCGCGATGCCGAACGGGAAGCCGATCGGGTGGGCCTGGAGATGCTTCAGCAGGCGGGATTCGATTCCCAGGGAATGGTGGACTTTTTGGGTCGACTGCAGACAGCGTCGCGATTATCCGAGAGCGCCCTGCCTACCTATCTGCGAACCCACCCGTTAACCGGCGATCGGATGAGTGATATTCAAAACCGGGTGATGGCACTGCGCTACCGCCAGCATCCCGACAGTCTCGAATTCACCATGCTGCGGGCCCGTTTCCGGGTGCTGGCTGACCGCAGCGTTGATGGCCTGACCCGCGCGCGCCAGTTGATGGCGCGACAGGTGGAGGACGGAGCGGTCGCGCCCATCGCGGGGCATTACGCGATCGCGGCTGGCGCGCTCGCGGCTGCCGACACGGCGAGTGCCAGACGTTCGATTGCCGCCGCACGCGTCGCCGCGGGCCGGCCGCATGCGTTCATCGAAAGTCTCGCCGCTCAGACCGAGCTCGAAGCGGGCCAGCCAGTGGAGGCGCTCGCCACCGCTGAGCGCGCCATCGCAAGCCTCGGCGCCACCCGCGCGCTCGTCCGCCTCCGAATTCGTGCCCTGGCGGCCCTCGGCCGGTGGGCCGAGGCGGTGGCGGTGGGTGAGCAGGCGCTCGAGTCCACGCGGGCTGATACCGAACTCTGGGAGCTTCTCGCGCGTGCGCAGTCGGCGCTGGGTCGCGATGCGAAGGCCCACCTTGCGATGGCCGAGATGCACGCGATCAACGGTGTCTGGGTCGCTGCGATCGATCAGCTGCAGGCGGCGCAGCGTACCCGTCAGCTCGATTTCTATGCGAACTCGCAGGTTGACGCGAGACTGCGCGAACTACGTATACGGTTTTTTGAGGAGCGGGAGGACCGTCGTGCGGGGCGCTGATTCACGCAACCGAGCCCTCAGCCACTCGCGGTTCATGCGTTGGCCCGGGTCCTTCCTTGCGCTGTGGATAAGCCTAGTTCCAAGTCACATTTTCGCCGACCCTGGCAAGGCTGACGAGGCTTTGCGTGAGGGTGAGCGCCTGCTTCGGGTGCCTGTCGACAGCCGTGATCCCGGCGCAGCGTGCGAGCTGTTCGAACAGGCCTCGCGTGAGCGGCTGCCACGTGCCTGGTGGCGTCTCGCGCAGTGTCATGAACGCGGCTGGGGACGAGTAGCCGACAAGCGACAGGCGGCAGACTGGTATCGACGAGCGGCCGAGGCGGGCTTCGCCTATGCCCAGACCGCCTATGGCCTTGCCCTGCAGCGCGGGGATGGCGTCGAGCGCGATCCGGCGACGGGAGCGGGCTGGTTCGGCCGGGCAGCGCTCGCGGGTGACTCGAATGCGGCACTCGCGCTCGCTCGCGCCTACGAGGCCGGCGTGGGCGTTGAGCGCGATACGGTGCGGGCCGCGCAATGGATGCAGCATGCTGCCGACCGGCGCAACCCGGCGGCGCAGCTTGGGCTCGCGCAGTGGTATCTAGCCGGACAGATGGTCGACCGCTCGCCGCTCTATGCTTATGCTTGGGCACAGGTTGCAGCCGAGTCGGCACTGCGGGTGGGGGATGCGGCGCTCGCCGATGCGCTGTCGCAGCGTGCCGCCGCGGTACGCCGCCAGGCGGCCGGGCAGCTCACCGGCGACCAGCTCATTGACGGGCAGCGGATGGGGCGCGAGTGGCGGCCGCAGTCGCTTGCATTGCAATTACCGGCTGGCGTCGACCCGCCCGCCGGGCCATCGCGCGTCGCCTCGCCCGGAGCGCTCCCCCCGCCGCCTGCGCCGGTGGCCGCTGACAGTGGCGTAGCGCCTGCTCAGCCAGCCGCGCCGCGCCCGCGCTCAACCACCGGCTCTGGTTTCTTCGTGAGCCGAGCGGGCCACCTGATCACCAACGAACATGTCGTTCGCGAGTGCCGTGATATCCGGTTGGGCGACGGCCAGAGCGCCGAGCTGATTGCAATCGATCGACGCGCCGACCTCGCGCTTCTCAAGGCTGGCCCGGTCGAGCATGCGGCGGTGCTGAGGGCCGACGCCCGGCCACGTCAGGGCGAAGAGGTGCTCATCTATGGCTTTCCGCTTCGCGGGGTGCTCTCCTCGTCGGGGCAACTCGGCGCTGGGATGGTGACCGCGCTGTCGGGTCTGCGAGATAACCCGCTTCAAATGCAGATCGACGTGCCGGTGCAATCCGGCAATAGCGGTGGTCCCCTGATCGATGCCCATGGCGAGGTGATTGGCGTGGTGGTCTCCAAGCTCAACGCGCTCAGGGTGGCGCAGGTGACCGGCGACATTCCGCAGAACGTCAATTTTGCGGTCGCGGCCGCGCCGCTCAAGTCGCTGATTTCCGCTCATGCCGTACCGCTTGCCGCCGCGCCACGTCCGTCGACACCGCTTGCGCGCGAGCTGATTGCGGAAGCGGCACGCCGCTACACGACCGCTGTGCTCTGTGCGCGATAATTCGCGGTTTGGACAAAAGGAAAGCGGGCCATGGTAAAAATCGATGTCACCGATGCAGTGCGGTCGCTCGGAGCGGGGGAGTCGCGTGCGTTCGCAGCCGGGAGCGAGGAAATTGCTCTTTGCCGAGGCGATAGCGGCGTGTTTGCAGTGGCTGATCTGTGCACCCATGCGCACGCGCGCCTCACGGACGGGTTCGTGCTCGGCGACCTGATCGAATGCCCCCTTCACCAGGCGCAGTACCGGCTCGATACTGGTGAACGGGTGGAAGGACCCGAGTGCCCGGCGCTACGCACCTTCCCGCTCATTGAGCAGGACGGCCGCTGGTTTGTTGAAACCTGAGGCACAGGGCGGCCATGGGTTCATCTGATACGCCACCGCCGGCGCAAGCGGCGGCGCCTGCGCTGTTCGAGCCGCCGGGTGTTCGGGTCAAGCCCGAGTGGATTGACCATAACGGACACATGAATGTGGGCTACTACCATGTGGCCTTTGATGATGCATCAACGCCATTTTTTCACTGGCTGGGACTTTCGCCCGAATATCGGTTGCATCATCAGGTGACAACCTTTGCGCTCGAGACCCATCTGAATTTTCTGCGCGAGGTGAAGCTAGGTGAGGCGCTTCGCTTTGCAGCACGGCTTCTGTCTCATGACGCAAAACGCATCCATTTCCTGATGGAAATGTTCCATGCCGGGGAGGGCTTTCTTGCGGCCACCTATGAGTCGCTGTCGATGCATGTGGACCTGCGTACGAGGCGCACCGCGCCAATGGGGCCTGAACTGCAGGCACGGCTTGGAGCGGTGATGCGCGCACACGCCACCCTGCCGCGGCCGTGGCAGGTTGGCCATGTCATCGGGACACCTGTGCCTCGTGGCTAAACACGCTTGCCGCGCCCAGGCGGGCCCCACTTTCAGCGGAAGAACAGGGTCGCAAGCCCCAGGAAAATGAGGAATCCCATGCTGTCGGTGCTGAACGTGAGCAGCACCGACGAGCCGATGGCTGGGTCGCGGCCGCTGCGCTCGAGCGCGAGCGGTACGGCCATGGCGATCAGCGCACCCACCACCAGGTTGAGGGTCATCGCAAGCAGCATCAGCGCGCCCAGTAGCGCCCCCTGATGCGTATCCGAATAGAGCCACCACGCAAAGAGCCCGGCCACGCTGCCCCAGACCACGCCATTCAGCCCGGCGATGGCGATCTCCTTGGTGAGGAGTTGGCGGGCGTTGGAGCGGGTGAGCTGGCCGAGCGCGAGCGAGCGGATGATGAGCGTCATGGTCTGATTGCCGGAATTGCCGGCAATACCCGCCACGATAGGCATCAGCGCAGCAAGCGCCACCACGCGTTCGATAGTGCCTTCAAATGCGCCAATCACGCGCGAGGCGAAGAATGCGGTGCAGAGGTTGACCGCGAGCCAGAGCCAGCGGTTTCGCGCCGACTGCCAGACACTTGAAAACAGATCCTCTTCTTCACGCAGACCCGCCTGCGCGAGCGCGACCGACTCGCCCTCCTCGCGGATGACGTCGACTGCCTCGGCTACCGTCACGCGGCCGACCAGTCGGTTGTGGGGATCGACCACCGGCGCTGAGACCAGGTCGTAGCGCTCGAATGCAAGTGCAGCCTCGCTCGCGTTATCGTAGGGCGCAAGCGCAAGCACGTCGCGACGCATCACATCCGCCACCAGGACCTCAGGCTGATTGATGAGCACCCGGTCAAGCGGCAGGCTGCCCTCGAGCTGATCGTGCTCATCGACCACGAAGATCTGGTCGGTATGATCGGGGAGTTCATCGAGGGTGCGCAGATAACGCAGCACCGCTTCGAGCGAAAAATCGGCACGTACCGAGATGGTTTCGAAGTCCATCAGCGCGCCCACCGACCCGTCCGGATAGGACATGGAAGCACGCAGCTGCTCACGCTCTTCCTGGTTCAAGCCCTGTCGGACCGCCTCCACCACGTCGGAGGGCAGGTCAGGCGCGAGTTCGGCGATTTCGTCCGTATCGAGCGTTTCGACCGCTTCGACCAGCTCCTCGGTATCCATCGAGCGGATCAGCGACTCGCGAACCGACTCCGAGACCTCCAGCAGGATCTCGCCGTCGCGCTCGGCCTTCACCAGATCCCAGACGGTGATCCGGTCGGATTGCGGGAGCGCCTCAAGGATGTAGGCCACATCGGCCGGGTGCAAGCGCTCAAGCCGCAGCCGCAGTTCGTTCAGGTGCTGACGCTCGACGAGATGTTCCACCAGAAAGTGGCGTTCAGCGTCTTCACCATGCTGTTGGCGGTGGGCGAGGTCGAGCACCACATGGTGGCGCCGCAGAAGTTCCTGCACCTCGTTTAGTGCACGTGAGGCTTCCTCGGGATCGCGCTGCTGATCGTCGCTGGATTCCGATTCAGCCATAGCGACAGATGCCGCGAGCAGGTCGTTACGAGCCGGTCTTTCGCGCGCCTGTCCCAGGGGTTCGGCCGGATGCGCGGGCCCGAGCTCGAGCGATGCCTGCCGGTCCGCAGGGCGGGGCGGCGCGGTGGGTTCCTGGCCCTCGCGGCGGGGATCGGTGCTCGGGTTCATCGGCGTCTGCGAAGGCATCGGAGGGGTGAGCCCGAATCGTCTCACAAAGCGCGCGTGCCGCGCAGGCGGTTTGCTCGGAAAAGCGGGCTGTCAGACCGCGGCGTCCGGGCCCGGCTGAGCGGTGCTGGGGGTGCCCTCCGCCGGGGTATCCTCGCCTGAGATATCGTCCGAATCGGTCTCGGAGGAGAGCGAGACAAAACGTGCCTGGACCGAAAGATCCACCTCATCGGGGTCGCTCAGATCGACCACAATCCGTCGCCCTGGCGCCACAGCGGGCAGGCCGGGAAGTCGGAAGTAGAAAGGCGCGCGCGCGAGGCGCACGACGTCTTCGCGCACCACCACTGCGTCGGTGCGGTCAAGCTGCTCCTGCGCGATCCAGCGCAGGCACCAAAGCCGTTCCATCCGCTGCTGAAAATCCTGATAGGCGGTATGCCGTGCGTCAAATGCGGAGATGATCGAAAAGAGCGCCGTATCTTTTGCGCCAAGCGGTGGCGGCTGGTCACGCAGGAGCGCAAGCAGTTGTCTCTGGTTGACCAGGTCGACATACCGCCTGAGCGGCGACGTGGCCCAGATGTACTGGCTCACTCCTAGCCCTTCATGGGGCAAAGCCTGGGTGCTCATGCGGACCCGACCCGCCTGCTGCGAGCGGTAAATACCAGGTACCGTATGCTCGGCGAGCAGCCCTCCCCACAAGCTATTTGCAAGAATCATCATCTCGGCGACGATCCGGTCAAGTGGTGCATCGCGTAGTCGCTGCTCGATTCGAACGCGATCGCCGTCGGGGCCCCGGTCGATCCGGAAACTGAAATCGGCGCGAAAGCGCGGCTCGGGTTTACCGCGCATGCGCTCGCGGCGCGCCACCGAAGCGAGTGTCACACGCCAGAGGACCCTCAGCGCCAGGCCAAAGTGCAAGTCGCGAGCGGCGTCATCGCTTGCGAGCGCCGCCTCGGTGACCTGTGCCGACACCTGCTCGTGCCGCAGATTGGCTGCGATCGGAACCCGCTCGATCCGCGAGTGCGAGGCTTCAATGTCATTGCCATCCGCGCTCACATCGACGTAAAGGGAGAGCGCAGCCACTTTACGGCCCGCATCAAGCGAATAGCGCGCGACGACTGGATCAGGGAGCATAGTGATTTTATCGCCAGGCATGTACACCGAGGACATGCGCTCGCGCGCGAGCAGATCGAGCGGTGAGTCATGCGCCAGTGCGAGCGCGGGCGCTGCGATGTGGATGCCGATCCGCCAGCGACCGCCCTCCAGCGGCGTCACCGACAGCGCATCATCGATCTCGGTGGTTGACTCGTCGTCGATCGAAAAAGCCTGAACCTCGGCACGTTCGAGCTCCTCGTGTGGGTTGGCGGCAAGCCCCGTGGCTTCGGCGCGTCCTTCGAACCGCAATCCGGTGGGGAAATGTTCGGCTGCGAAGCAGCCGAAGTGGAGCGCGTGCGCCGACTTGAACGCTCCCACCCGCAGCAGCAGCCGCTCGGGGGTGAGGTGGCTCGTGCGCAGAGCCGCATCGAAAGCGCGCCACTCAACGCTCTGCTTGTCGGGGCGAACCAGCAGGCTGGCCGGTCGCGCTGCGAGCTCAGCTGGCAGATCACCCGCGCGCAGTCGTTCAGCCATCGCCTCGATCCGGACCTCGATCTCCCGCCGACGCGCGAGCGAGGCGAGCGCAGTGCGCACGGTTTCTTCTGGCGCAGCGCGATACTGCCCGCGGCCTTTACGCTGAAAATGGATGGGAGAACCATGCAGACGCAGAAGGAGCGCAGTGGCCTGAACCGCATCGGGCGCAGCACCGAAATACTCGGCAGCGAGCGTCTCGTAACCAAACTCCTCCTGGGGGGCGCACTGCCATAGAAAGTCGACGTCAAGTTCTTCAGCGAGCTTCGTGGCGGTAGGCAGCAGCGCCTCGACCGGTGGCCGGTCAAAGCGCAGCATCACATGCGCGGCCTTGATCTTGACGCGACGGCCGCTCGCGAGCTCAACCTGCAGGCTCGCGCTGGCTTCGCTCAACACGGTGGCTGCCTTGAAGTCGCCCGCCTCTTCAAATAAAACCTGTATCGCAGCCAACGGCAGCGTCTCCTGTGGATCGTTGATGTGTGGTGAGAAACAGCGCGCGGACCGGTCGGCCCTGCGCTGGCGGCAATCGATTACATCATGATGCCGCCAGAAACCTCGATTATGGTGCCGTTGATGTAGCTTGCATCGTCGGAGGCGAGAAAAGCGTAGACGCGTGCAATTTCCTCGGGCTGACCGAGCCGCCCCATGGGCACCTTGTCGACCATCTTCTGCATGACCGCAGGCGGAATGGTCTCCAGGATCGGTGTGGCGACAAACCCGGGACACACCGCCACGGTCCGGATACCTTTCGGACCCAGTTCGCGACCCCAGGTTTTTGCAAACCCGATGACCCCGGCCTTGGTGGCTGCATAGTTGGTCTGGCCGAAGTTACCGTACAGGCCCACCACCGAGGAGGCGATCAGGATCACTCCGCTTTCCTGTTCGAGCATGGTGGGTACGACGGCCTGCGTGCAGTGAAAGACGCCCTTAAGGTTGACTGACATCACACTGTCGAATTGCTGCTCCGTCATCTTGACGAGCCGTGAATCCTTGGTGATGCCGGCGTTGTTCACCAGGCAGTCGATGCGTCCGAAGCGCTCAATCGTGGCGGCAACCATGGCGTCGACGCTTTCGCGGTCTGTCACATCCACCCGGACAGCGAGTGTCTCGCCACCAGCCTGTGCAACCGCGGCGCTCGCCGCCTCGGCGCGGCTCGCATCGATATCGGCGAGCACCACTCGCGCACCCTCTGCGGCAAACACATGAGCGGTAGCCAGCCCGATGCCGCTGGCGGCACCCGTGATGATGGCCACTTTGTTCCTGAGTTTCATGAGTGGATGTCTCCGGGCAGTCCGTGATCGGTTCGTCATTGTGCCGGCAGCTTGATGCCGGCGAAGGCCAGCACCCGGTCGATGTACTGCTCAAAGTCCGAGAGTGCGTGGTCGCTGCCCTCAATGACCAGGGTCTGTGCGCCCGCCCAGGCTGCCACCATCTCGCGCCAGTCGAGCAGTTCGTCGCCGGTTGCGGCGATCAGGAGGCTGCGCTCGGGCCGGCTGATGGTTGGCACCTCGAAGCGGCGCAACTGCGCAAGATGTTCTGCAACGAACTCGAAGAGCTCGTCGCTATGAAACAGCGTACCCCGGCCCAGATGGCGGGCGAGTGATTCCGCCGGCCGCACCGAGGGGTTCAGCAGCACTGTTCGGGCGCCGCAGGACTCGCCGAGGTGGCGCGCATAGTAGCCGCCCAGCGAACTGCCCACCACCACATCGCGCTCGTTTGGGGCAATGCGTTCGACGATGAGCGCGATCGCTGCTGCGGGCGAGGCCGGTAGCGCCGGACAGACGAAACCATCCGCCCGCCCCGCCCGCGCCATGGCCTGGCCGAGCAGATGCGCCTTGAACGACTGTGGCGAGGATCGGAACCCGTGGAGGTAGATGAGCCGCTCGCACGAATCGCCCCCAAGGCTGGCGCCTGAGTCCGTCATCAGTGCGTATCCAGCGCAGCCAGCAGGCGGGTATGGATGCCACCGAACCCGCCGTTACTCATGACGAGGATCCGGTCCCCAGCCTGGGCCTCGGCAACGATCTGCGCGACCAGCCGGTCGAGGTCGGTTTCAACGCTGGCGCGCGCGCCGAGTGACGTCAGATCGTCGGCGGGGTTCCACGAGAGGGCACCTGCGTAGCAGAAAATCCGATCAGCCTGCGCGAGGCTGTCTGCGAGGTGGGCGCGCATGGTACCCCGCTTCATCGTGTTCGAGCGTGGCTCGAAGACCGCAAGGATTCGCTCGCCGTTGCGTGTGCGTTCGCGAAGTGCTGCGATCGTCTCAGAGATTGCAGTGGGGTGGTGTGCAAAATCGTCGATCACCGCAACGCCACGCACCTCGCCACGAAGCTGCAACCGGCGCTGGACGCCCCCGAAGCGTGACAGGGCTTCGATTGCCTCGCGCGCAGACACGCCGGTTGCACACGCGGCCGCGAGCGCCGCGAGCGCATTAGCCCGGTTGTGCGCACCGGGCTGGGGCAATGTACAGAGACCAAGCGGTACGCCCCGTCGAAGCACTGTGAAACCTGCTGTCGAGAATGCGCCGCCCTCGGTGAGTTGGCCAACGTTCCAGTCCTGATCAGATAAAAAAGACTGCACTTGACTCCAGTGGCCGCGTGCGAGCACCCGGCCGAGCGCGGGCGCCTGGCCGTTGACGATCAGTTGACCCGAGCGGGGCACGGTACGGACAAGATGGTGAAATTGGGTTTCGATCGCAGCAAGATCAGCGAAAATGTCGGCGTGATCGAACTCGAGGTTGTTCAGGATCAGGGTCCTGGGGCGGTAGTGAATGAACTTGGAGCGCTTATCGAAAAAGGCGGTGTCGTATTCATCGGCTTCGATCACGAACGCGCGGCCCGTCCCCAGGCGTGCCGAGCGCTCGAAATCAAGCGGCGCGCCGCCGATCAGGAACCCCGGGGCACCGCCGGTGGTCTCCAGAATCCATGCCAGCATGGCCGTAGTGGTGGTCTTGCCGTGAGTGCCTGCGACGGCGAGGACATGTCTGCCTGCGAGCACCTGGTCGGCGAGCCACTGGGGCCCGGACTGGTAACGGGCCCCAGAATCGAGGATGGCTTCAAGGAGCGGGTTGCCCCGGCTGATGGCGTTGCCGATTATCCAGAGGTCAGGGCCGATGCTCAGCTGGTCGTCGCCATAGCCTTCGATCAGGTCGATACCGAGCGCGTGCAGCTGGTCGCTCATCGGGGGGTAAATGCCGGCATCGCAACCGGTCACCTGATGGCCTGCCTCACGGGCGATCGCAGCGATGCCGCCCATGAAGGTCCCGCAGATACCGAGGATATGGATGTGCATCGGAGCGATAATGGCAAAGAGCCGCGATTCTACTGCCATGACTGACCACCCCGATCCTGTTCGACTCGAGATTGCCGCCGCTGCCGCCCGCCTGATTGCCGACTCGGGTCTCGACTACGGCGCGGCCAAGCTGAAAGCGACCCGCCAGCTGCTCGGGCGTACAGCCCCACCGCGCGGCGCGTTACCCGATGGTGAGGAGATCGATGCGGCGCTGCGCGAGCATCTCGAACTGTTCGATCCCGATCATGCGGCGCGGGTAGAGCGCCGTCGCGAGGTGGCGGCCGACCTGATGGGCCGGCTTGCTGAGTTTCACCCTTATCTCACCGGGGCTGTCTGGAAAGGGATCTGCGCCGATCATGCGCCGATCCACCTGCAACTGTTCTACGACAACGCGAAGGAGGTGGAGATGCGCCTGCTTGATGAGCGTCTGCGTTTCGATGTGCTGACGCTGCCGCATTTTCGCGACCCTCGCGAGTCGGTCGAGGCCTTGGCGTTCGAGTGGCGGCGCGAACCCGTGCTGCTGTCGCTCTACGTCGTCGATGATCTTCGCGGTGCGCTGCGGCGCAGCCCGTCCGGGCTTGCCGAGCGGGGTAATCTGGCGGCGCTGCGTCAACTTTCGGGTGCTTCCTCATGACGCTGGCTGACCGCTCGCCGGCTCGCCGCCCGGCGCTGGCGGCGCTGGGAATCACCTGCCTCGCGGGCGGCGCCTGGTTTGCCTGGCGCGGCGACCAGTCGGCCGGGCCGGGCGAAGCGGCGCTTGAGACTTTTCTGGGCGCAAGCTGGACCGATGCTGACGGACAGCCCTTTGATAGCGCCGCCCTGCGTGGCCGCGCATTGGTGCTCAATTTCTGGGCGACCTGGTGCCCACCCTGCGTGGAGGAAATGCCCGAACTCGATACGCTCAGCCGCGAACTGGCGCCCAAAGGAGTTCAGGTGATCGGTATTGGCATCGATTCCGCGGTTAAAATTCAGCAATTCGCCAAAAAATCGGGCTTTTCCTATCCACTTCTGCCTGCCGGCGCGAGCGGGGCAGAACTCACCAGGGCATTCGGAAACGCCTCCGCAGCCCTGCCTTTCACCGTTGTGATCGGGCGCGATGGCCGTATACGGGAGCGTATTTTGGGGCGCTTCAAGCTGGAAAGCCTCCGAAAAGTAGCCCTGTCAGCCGCCATGTAGAGATCATTGCGTTGCGCTTTTGCTAGGTTCCTGCCTCAAGTTGGACTAAGATTCGCGATCTTTCCTGTATCCGACTTCGTTCATCGCCTCATCGGTCTGCCGTTGAGGCACGAGTCGATGCGGATAGCGGGGGGTCCGTAACCCTGTCGGTAGCCGGGTGCGGCCTGCGGGCGGTCCGTCAGAGGGATGAGCATGGATCTCAGAAAACTAAAAACGCTGATCGACCTGGTGTCCGAGTCTGGCATTTCCGAACTTGAGATCACCGAGGGTGAAGGGCGGGTACGCATCGTCAAGGCGGCCGTACCGCAGGCGGCTCCGATTCCAGCCACCATGCCAGCGCCGATCGCGGGCGCACCTGCAGTGGTAGCCGTCGGCGCAACCGCCGCGGCGGCCGCGCCGTCCCCGACCTTGGCTGAGGAGCCACCCAAGGCGCCCACCGGTCATGTCGTCAAATCACCGATGGTGGGTACGTTTTACCGCTCCGCACAGCCTGGCTCCGAGTCTTTTGTATCGGTGGGCAGCAAGGTCCGCCAGGGCGACACGCTCTGCATCATCGAGGCGATGAAGCTCATGAACGAGATCGAGGCCGATTGCGACGGCACCGTGAAGGCGGCACTGGTAGAAAACGGCTCGCCGGTCGAGTTCGGCCAGCCGCTTTTCGTCATCGAACCCTGAAGCCGGCCGTCCGGAGCCTCGAATGTTCGAGAAGATCCTGATCGCTAATCGCGGCGAGATCGCGCTTCGGGTGCAGCGCGCCTGCCGCGAACTGGGCATCAAGACGGTCGTCGTGCATTCACAGGCCGATACTGAGGCGAAATATGTGAAGCTCGCCGATGAGTCGGTGTGTATCGGGCCGCCGCCTTCGCGCGAGAGTTACCTCAACATTCCTGCCATCATCAGCGCGGCCGAAGTCACCGACGCTGAGGCGATCCATCCCGGCTCTGGCTTTCTCTCCGAGACCGCTGACTTTGCCGAGCGGGTGGAAAAGAGTGGCTTTGTTTTTATTGGCCCACGCCCTGAAACCATTCGGCTGATGGGCGACAAGGTCTCAGCCAAAGACGCCATGAAGAAGGCCGGGGTGCCGGTGGTGCCCGGGTCCGAGGGCGCGCTGCCCGATGACCCGAAAGAGGTGTTGCGGATTGCACGCGCCGTGGGTTACCCGGTGATCATCAAGGCGGCGGGCGGAGGTGGCGGTCGTGGCATGCGGATCGTGCATACCGAGGCTGCGCTCACCAACGCCGTCACCATGACGCGATCGGAGGCGCAGTCGGCCTTCAGCAACCCGTCGGTGTATCTGGAGAAGTTCCTCGAGAACCCGCGCCACATCGAAATCCAGGTATTGGCCGATGGGGGGCGTAACGCGATCTATCTCGGCGAGCGCGACT
>SYIM01000027.1 GCA_005798775.1 Burkholderiales bacterium | reverse complement strand
GCGAATAACCGCGCTTAATCATCCCGGTCAATTTTCAGCGCTTACAACCCTCGAAACCTGGCCAACTTTCGACGCGTAGCAACAGGCTGGCAAGCGGCCAGTGCGATTGACATCTGGACCCGCCAGTTGCGCATGGCGCAAGGCTGCGTGGTGGGGCTTGATCTGAACGCCTGGATGCTGGCGAGTGCGCCGGGCTGGACAAGGCCACGGCAATCGAGCTGTTCCCGGCGGTCGAGACAGGGCTCATGGAAGCGTTTCAGCCAGCCGATCAGTAGCCGTGAAACAACAAATCCAAAGCAGCCGTGATCTAGTCTCGCTGCTGGGTCAACGAAGTCACGGGCGCCTTCAGCACCCGCTGGAGCACGACGCCCATCTTCGGTGGTTCAAGCAAACAGTCCTCACCGTTGATCGTGAAGATGGGCGTCAAGCGAGACGATAACTTCACTTGCGGAAATGTTTTCAGGCTGCGCAGCGGGACCACCATCCGCACTACGCGCGATTCGACCGCTGGAAGTTCAGTGGTGCGCAGGCGAGGATGCAGAACAGCAAGCTGACATCCGTGTCGCTGAACCTGTACCTTGATGTGTACGAGTGTTGGAGTGAGATTCAGGCAGCAGACCCAGAGGTGCGCCTTTACGACGTCGGTGAGCGTATGAGACTCAACCCTCGGTTAGTTGTAACCAGAGCTGATTTCAATTCAGAGGTACGGGACAAGCATCTTCAGATGTCGTTGATGGTCACCGAGTATCTCGGCAAGGCGAAGAATCTGATCGCCCATGCGTCGGAGGGTGTTTTTCCTTGTACCGACCCCCATGAATGGGTAGCCCGTGCGGCCCGCTCACGCAAGGCAGGTGAGCCCGGTTAGTGAGACAACTATGTTGTTTGTCGTGTTTGACACTGCCTTCTCGTGGGCTACGCACCCCAGCGATCACGCCACCAACTCCACCGCCGCCCGTAACATGCTGGGCTTGATATCGATGTAGCGTTGAGTGGTGCTGAGGTTCTGGTGCCCGGCCAAGCTCATCAACACGCGCGCACTGACACCGAGTTCGGCCAAGTTGGTGATGAACGACCTGCGACCTGAATGCGATGTGGCCCCGTCTATGCCCGCCGCGCGGTAGATGCCGACGCGCGCCAGTACGGCGTTGCGCCCCACACCGACTGCGGCGTCATCACGCTGCTGCACCAGGATCCGATCGGTGGGCTGCAGGTCGCTGCCCGCCGAGGCGAATGGGTGATCGCGCACCGATTCCTGACACCCTGGTGATCAATTTGGGTGACCCGATGGGGCGCTGGTCCAATGACACCTTCCGCTCCAATCCGCACCGGGTGATCAACAGTTCGGGTCGCGAGCGGCTGTCGATCGCCGTCTTCGTCGATTCAGACTACGACACGCCGATCATGCCGGTGACAGCGCCCGGCGCCGCTGCGAAATACCCCGAAGTGAGCTGTGGCGACTACATCCTGGACCGCTTTGACAAGTCCTTCCAGTACCGCAGCAGGCCGGTTGCTCAGCCGAGCGTGAGTCCGCCGTCAACGTGAATCACTTGACCGGTGATGTAGCGCGCACCCGGCCCGAGCAGAAAGACGATCAGTTCGGCCACATCGGCGGGCGTGGCGAGCCGGCCGAGCGGCGTGTCGCGGGCCGCCTTGTCCCAGGCTCCCTGAGCGATCGCGGTTGCCGCAGCCTTGTCCTTGCGGGTGTAGCCCGGTGCGACGCAATTGACAGTGATCCCCGAGCAGGCGAACTGGATCGCTGCCGCCCGTGCGAGCGCTTCAAGGGCCGCCTTCGCCGCAGCGGAGGTGGGAAAGTTTTCTCCGAGCCGATAGCGGTGCGCGACAAAGGAGCTGACCGCGACGACCGCGCCGCAGGACGAGGCAGCCAGTGGTTTGCAAGCGCGCGCCAGCAGCTCGAAAAAGGTACCCGCCATCGCTGCGAGCCCGTGGTCGAGATCGGCTCGCGAGGCCTCGCCGATTGCCGCGCGATTCGCATGACCCGCATTGCTGACAATCTGATCGAGCCGACCGAACCGCTCGATGGTGCGGTCGACCAGCTGCCCGCCGGACCCAGGCTCGGTCAGGTCGCAGCATAGGGACTCGGCCTGTGCACCCCGGTCTCGACAGGTCTGGAGCACCGCAACGAGCCCCTCCTGATTGGCCCGGGTGTGCAGCATCAGACCCACGCCCGGTGACGCGAGGGCTCGAGCCGTGGCCGCACCGATACCCGAAGCGGCGCCGGTGATCAGGATCACCCGGGAGCCATCTCCCTCGAGAGTATCGGGCGGGCGGGATGCGTTGTGGGCAGGCGGGGTCTCTGGCATGGCGGGCAGGCTCCGGTAAGGCCTTCGATCTTAAGTAGCCGATTGCAACTCGCGCAAGGCAGGAAGACCCGCCGGCCCCATCGCGCAATCGACGGATCGGTCAGGATAGCGCCCGGCGTGTGCGGCCGGTAGCCACCTTGGCTTTTCTTCGCCTTGCGGCTCGGCTAAAGTGCAGCGGTTCGTTACCCGATCTAGCTCCCAACAGAACCCACAAGGAGGCAAGGAATGTCGACCATGACTCGGATCGCCGCCGCGCTCGCGCTCAGCGCAGCAATCGGCAGCGCAGGCGCGCAGACCATCGAATGGACCGCAGGTCAGTTGGGCGGTGGCTGGTATACGATCGTCACCGGCACCTCGAAGATGATCGAGCAGAAGACCAGCATGACGGTCAAGGCGGTGCCGGGCGGCGGCGCAGCCAATCCCAGCAAGGTGCAGAACGGCTTGAGCCAGCTCGGCATGAGCATCGACATCTTCGCGAAGATGGCGCTCGACGGGACTGGCACCTATGAGGGCAAGCCTCATCCGAAGCTGATGATGATCGGCCAGAGCCTGGGCGACACCCCGTATCACATGATCCGCGCAGCCGACCAGAAGCTCGAGTTCGACCAGATCCTGACCTCGCGGGACGTCAAGATCGGCGTGGTCAAGGCGGGCGCGACGGACGAGATCGCCTTCCGCTGGGTCATGGAACACTACGGCCAGACCTATCAGACTCTGCGCAGCCGCGGCTACCGGATCATCCAGGCCGACTACGCCGAGCTCGCCAGTGCCTTCAAGGATCGCCAGATCGACTATGTGTTCTTCGCGCAGGGCCTGCCCGGCGCCTCGGTGGTCGACATGAGCACCGGCCGCGATGCCGGGCTGCTCGAGTTCCCGAAGAAGCTGACCGACTTCATCTACAGCAAGTACGGCATGGGTACCGGCAAGATTCCAGCCGGCACCTATCCAAAGTATCAGGGCGGGGATGTGACCGTGATGTCTATGGCGACCACGCTGATCACCTCGAGCGATGTGTCCGAGGATGTGATCTATCGGGTCACCAAGGCGCTCTGCGAAAGCCAGGCTGATCTGCCCAAGGTCCACGCGAGCCTCAAGGATTTCGACTGCAAGACCGCGATTAAAGTGCGGCCGATCCCGGTCCATCCCGGAGCGTTGCGCTACTACCGCGAGCGAGGCTGGGTGCAGGGCTGATCGATGCGTCCACTGACGGGGCCTGCCGCCTGGGCAGCCGGCGCCCTGGCGGTGGCGGCAGCGCTTTTCCACTTCCACGGGGCGGGTTTCGGCTTTCTGGAGCCCCGTGAGCAGCGCTCGATCCATCTGCTGCTCCTGCTGCCACTCGCCTTCCTGATTTTCCCGGCACGGACCGGACGATCGCCCGCCGATCGTCCGTCAGCGCTCGACTGGCTGCTTGCGCTGCTCGCCGCAGCGCCACCTTTTTATTCCTACCTGTACGCGTTCGACATCAACATGCGGATGGAGAACGTCGATCCGCTGAGTGCACTGCAACTCGCGCTCGGCGTGACCCTCACAGTGCTGTTGCTCGAGGCCCTGCGCCGCGCGGTGACGCCCGCTTTGGCGGTACTGCTCGCGCTGGGCGTCGGCTATCTGTTCGCCACCGAGTGGATGCCCGGCGCCCTGCACTACCGGCACATGCCCTTTCCCGAGATCGTCGAGACCATGTACCTGCTCAATGGCATGGGCACCTTCGGCTCGATCACCGGGATCTCCGCGACCATGGTGGCGACCTTCGTGATCTTTGGCGCCTTCGTCGAGGGCAGCGGCATTGGCCGGCTGTTTCACAACCTCGGCATGCGGGCAGCCGGCCGCTACGCCGGTGGCGCGGCCAAGGTCGAAGTCATCAGCTCCTCGCTGTTCGGCACGATCAGCGGCTCATCAGTCGCCAATGTGTTCGCCACAGGCTCGTTCACGATCCCGGCGATGATCAAGCTGGGCTACCGCCGACCCTTCGCTGCGGGCGTGGAGGCCGCCTCATCGGTCGGAGGCCAGATCATGCCGCCGGTCATGGGGGCTGGTGCCTTCGTGATGGCGGAGATCACGAACATCCCCTATTCGCAGATCGCGGTCGCCGCCCTGCTGGGCGCAGTCTGCTATTTCTTCATGATTCTGGTCTCGGTGCACTTCGAGGCACGCCGGCTCGGGCTCGCAGGCTGCCGCGAGGACGAGTTGCCACCCTGGGCAGAGATCCGTCGCGACCTGCACCTGCTGATTCCGGTTCTGGTCATGGTGGGCCTGCTGTTTGCGGGGCGCTCGCCCTACGCCGCAGCCTTCTGGGCCACAGTCTCCATGCTGCCGGTCTCCTGGCTGCGCACCCACACCCGGATCGGCTGGCGCGAGCTGCTCGCGATCTTGATCAACGCGGGCCGCAACATGACGGTGGTCGCGCTCGCCTGCGCCGGTGCCGGCGTCTTCGTCGCCTGCCTGACGGTGACCGGCGCGGTGATCTCGTTCTCGTCATTGGTCACGGCGCTCGCCGGCGACAGCGTACTGATTGCGGGTGTGCTGCTGATGCTGGTGACGCTGGTGCTGGGCATGGGTGTGCCGACCACGGCCGCCTACATCATTGGCGCGGCGATCGGCGCACCCATCCTCGTGAAGCTCGGCGTGCCCACCCTTGCGGCGCACATGTTCGTCTTCTATTTCGCGATCCTCGCTGACGCCACGCCACCGGTGTCGGTGGCCTCCTACGCGGCCGCCTCGATCGCGAAGACCGATCCCATCCGGGCTGGCATCGCAGCCTTCCGACTGGGGCTAGCGGGCTTCCTGGTGGGTTTTTCCTACCTCTTCACCACCGCACTGCTGATGGAAGGACCAGTTTTATCCATCATCGGCCATCTGATCCTCTACCTCGGCGGCCTCACCCTCGTCGCAGCCGCCCTGTCCGGCTATTTCCGCCAGCCGATGACGCTCGGCCTGCGGCTCACGGTTGCGCCGCTCGCGCTCGTCCTGTTGCTGCTGCATGAACAACCCCTGTGGCTGCGGATCGCCGGCGTGATCGCGATCGGCACCGCGCTATGGGCGAGGAAGCTACGCGCGACCCCGGGTCGGTGAGACGAACGCCCGGGCACTGACCTGACCCCTCACACCCGTATCCCATACAGAGCCGTATGACCATGATGGACTCCGACCCGATTCTTTCGATGACGCTGCACCTGGTCGACTGGCCACTGCGGATGAAACGCCGGCACGGCGTTGGCGATGTCGAACGCAGCTTGCCCGGCGTGGTGGTCGAACTGCGTAGCCGGGACGGTCTCACCGGCTGGGGCGAAGCAGCACCCTGGTCAGTATTCTCGGGTACAGCCGAAGGCTGTGCGCAGGCCCTGCATGTCTACCTGCGGCCGCTCTTCGAAGGCGCCGAGCCGCGCGACCTGCCGAGGCTGATGCGCGCGGCCGACCGCGCACTGTTCGGTCATCCGGAGGCCAAGGCCGCAATCGAGATGGCCGTGATGGATCTGATCGGCAAACGCTGCGGGCTGCGGGTGGCCGACCTGCTGGGGGGCGTGTTCCGGCCGACCATCCCGCTCAGTGTGTCGATCGCCAATCCCGACTTCGCCGAGGATCTCGACTTTGCCCGTGAGCAGATCGCCCGCGGGGTGCGACTGTTCAAGGTCAAGACGGGTTTCGCCAGCCACGCGGAGGACCTGGGCCGGCTGGAGGGCTTGCGCGGTGTGCTGCCCGCAGACGCGATCCTGCGGATCGACTACAACCAGGGGCTCGATCCCTGGGATGCGCTACCGAAGCTGCGCGACATCGAGGCCTTCGACCCCGGTTTCATCGAGCAGCCGGTGCCGCGCGACCGGCGCGATGCGATGGCCGAGATCGCGTGCGCGCTCGATACGCCGCTGCTCGCTGACGAGAGCGTATTCACGCCGGCCGAAGCCGTCGAACTGGTCCGCGCACGCTTTGCAGACTGCGTCAGCATCAAGCTCATGAAATGCGGCAGCATGCGCCGCGCGCAGGAGATCGCCGCGATCACCGAGGCAGCCGGTATCGCAGCTTACGGCGGCACGATGTACGAGGGCGGGATTGCGATTGCGGCGGGCATCCACACCGTCTGCGCGACCCCTAACATCTGTCTGGGAGCCGAGTTCTACACGGCCAACTACGTGATGGGCGTCGACATCCTGACCGCACCGATCCGGCTGGACAACGGACAGTCCCATTTGCCGGAGGGCCCCGGCCTCGGCATCGAGGTCGAGCGCGCGGCACTCGCGTCGATCACCCGGCAAGTGCTGGCCTGAGCGATCCGCGATGAGCGCTGTCGTCGTCATCGGAGCGGGAGTAGTAGGCGCCTGCTGCGCACTTGCCCTGCTCGAGGACGGCCATCGGGTCACGATGATCGAGCCCGACCTGCCCGGTGGGCCGCAGGCCGCCAGTTACGGTAACGGCGCCTGGCTGAGCACCGCATCCGTGGTGCCGATGTCACTGCCCGGGCTCTGGAAGAACGTGCCGCGCTACCTGCTCGATCCCGACGGACCATTGGTGATCAGACCCTGGGCACTGCCGAGGCTCGCGCCCTGGCTGCTTCGATTCGTCGCCGCTGGACACCGCATCGAACGCGTCGAGGCGACCGCGCGTGCGCTGCATGCGCTCCTGGATCACGCACCCTCGCACCACGCTGCCCTCTCGCAGGCGGCCGGAGTGGCGGATCTGGTGGTGCAAGCAGGCCTCACCTATACCTATCCGTCGCGCGCCGCCTTCGAGGCCGAAGCGCTCGCCTGGCGGCTCAGACGCGATCAGGGTGTACGCTGGTGCGAACTGGACCGTGACGAACTGCAGGCCCATACACCCGGGCTCTCTCGGTCCTATGAATTCGGCATCGAAGTCTCGGCGGGCGGTCATTGCCGCGACCCTGGAGCCTACGTCGCCGCGCTGGTTGCGCTCGCACAGGCCCGCGGTGCGCGGCGGGTGAGTGCAAAAGCCGACGGACTCATCATCGAATCGGGACGTCTGCGCGCCATTCGAACGACCTCAGGCGAGGTCGAGGCCGAAATCGCCATCATCAGCGCGGGCATCGATTCAGGCGTACTCGCACGCGCGGCCGGCAGCCGGATCCCGCTCGAGAGCGAGCGCGGCTACCACGTGGTGCTGCCAGCGCCAGGTCTATCGATGCGCACACCGCTGATGCCTTCAGACGGCAAGATGGCGGTCACGATGACCCGCGCCGGGCTGCGGATCTCGGGCCAGGTCGAACTCGCCAGCCGCTCGGCAGACGCCAACTGGCGACGCGCCGATGTGCTGTTGCGCCATGCGCAGCGGATGTTTCCCGGGCTGCCGGTACCATCCTCGAGCGAAAACACCGCGCGCTGGCTCGGGCACCGGCCATCGACCCCAGATGGGCTGCCGGTGCTGGGGCCAGCGGATGGCTGCGCGCAGGTGTTCTGCGCGTTCGGTCATGGCCATGTCGGGCTCGCGAGCGCGCCGGCGAGCGCGGGATTGATCGCCGATCTGATCGCGGGACGCCCCTCGAGGATCGATCCTGCGCCGTATCGGGCGGGGCGGTTCAGTGAGGGATCGCTTCCACCGATGCGCCCTTCAAACTGACCCGTGACATCGCGGTAGACGCGAGCGCCTGCCGACACACAAGATGTCGGCTATCGGCGAGCTGCTGCCGCATCGCTGGCAGCCTCGCCAGCCAGTGGTGATCGCTTAGCTCCCTCACAGCATACCGGGACATACCAGAGTGCTGGCGGGTCCGGGTGAGCGGATATGCCGCTCAGAATTCCCAGGCGATCCCGACTCGCCCGAACGAAATGCCGTCACCCCGACCGGCGGCGGCACTGACCTTCAAGCCCTCCCGCAAGACGAAGCGGATTCCGAGCGCATTCTGGACGCTGCCGCGCCTGAGACTGTAAGTCTCGGCCGTGAGGGTCAGCGGGCGAAGAACCGGCACCTCGAGGCCAAGGCCCCAGGTGCCGGAACTGTGACTCTCGCCATCCTCGCGGGAGTAGGCGAAGCCAAGGTTGATGTGGGCTGCGTAGCCCTTGCCGAATCGGTAGGTCGCGAGACCGGTCAACTGCTGCTCGGTCTCGTTGAAGCCGAGTGCGGGTGCCGAAGGCCTGACCCGCAATCGCCCGTAGTCGTAACGCAGACCCAGGGACCAGCCCTCTTCGGTCTGCATCGGCACCCACTTGAGACCAAGCGCCGCGCCCCTCAGGTCGGCACTCGGCTGATAGTCCCGGTCACGCCCCCAGCCAGCGGCCACCTCGACCTCCAGCCCCTGGTGAGCGCCAAAGCCGAACAGAGCATCCACGCCGCGACGCCCCCCCTCGCGCTGCCAGGTGGTCTCGACCTTGAACGAGCCGCGATCGAGCGTGGACGCATCATCGACGGTCATGGGCGCCTCGGCCCGGACCTGAGCCGCGATCAGCATCGTGCCAAGAAAGCCCGACGCCAGCAGCAGGCGAAGCCGTAAACCAGAAAGGAGCCACAGGCGAGACACCATCCTGGGCAGGCGCCGATCGAAGCTCATGAATGATCCCTCCGGCAGGCAGGCAGACACCATGCGCCCACCGCCGCCCGCCAATGCGGCGAGCGAAGAATAGTTTTGGTTGATCGCCGCGAAGGGGTTGACTCTGAATTCGCCGCCAACCGCTGCACCCGATGCTGCGTATCGCTGACCGTAGAAACCCCAACCGGAACCGTCCTGGCTGCTATCGCCCCAGGCCACCACCCATCCACCATCAGCCAATCCAGCAGCCGATTGATAAATCTGGGCGCCCGGTACGTACGTGCTGACCTTGAATTCACTCCCAGCCGCATTCCCGCTGCCGTGAAGCGCTGGCCGTATATCCCCCGGCTGGCTGCTGCTGAACCGTCCTGGCCAAATGATGCCCAGGCCACCACCCAACCGCCATCACGCAGCGCGGTCACTGCAGGCAAAACTTGATCGAGGGGCGCCTGCGTATTGATCCTGAACTCACTCCCCACCACCAAGCCTGCAGCGTCGTAGCGCTGACCGTAGACTCCGTACCCGTCTCCATCCTGCAGCCTGGAATGCCAGGCCACAACCCATCCGCCGCCGGATAGAACAGCAACCGTGGGGTAGCACTGCTCATCGACCGTTTGAGTATTGGCGCATACGTCGCCTGCAAACACCGCTGAAGTCAGACTAGTCACTAAGTGAACCTCTACCAGGTGTGGGCGACCCGACTCACGCAGGCCCATGACGAAGCCCGCAGCATCAAGAATCCGCGTATCCGGACGGCTGATCACGATGTGGAGATGTGGCAGTCGCTGCAGAGCTGATCGGCGTCGCGGCAGCGGACGTGTGCTTGGCCTGCTGAATCCAGTCAAGCAAGCGTTCGGGGGTCAGCGGCTGGGCGTCTACCCTGACGCCTAAGTGGGCGAGCGCATCCCCAACAGCATTGCATACCGCGCCAATCGCCCCCATGACACCGCCTTCAGCCATACCTTTGATACCGCCAGGCGTGAGGGCGTTGGGTGTGCTCAAGTGAATAATCTCGATATCGGGCAAATCAGTCGCGGTGGGTAACAGATAATCGGCAAGACTACCTGCCCTAGGCTGCGCTGACTCATCGTAGGCAATATCTTCCATCAATGCACCGCCCAGACCCATGGCGACCGCACCCTGTAACTGGCCCTTGACGATGAGCGGATTAATCAGAGTTCCAGCATCCTCGGCGACCAGATAACGCAAAATGCGTAACTCTCCGCTGTCGACATTGACCTCAACTTCGCAGGCATGCGTAGCGTTCGAATACACCATAGGCGGCGGATCCCAGGCAAGCTGTATCTCAAGGCCGGGCTCAACACCAAGGGGCAGCGCTAGCGGGTTCATATAAGCGATCTCGGTAATATCATTAAGCGAGAGGCCCGCCGGCTTCCAACCTGCCACATCATGTTTTTCAATGCGCCCCAGCTGCAATCTCAGGCTGCCTTGTGCCACGCCCAGTCGATGCGCCGCAATCGCCAGAACTTTGTCCTGCAACTTGCGCGCCGCGAGAAACAAGGTGCCTCCACCGGCGACAGCGCCACGGCTGCCGCGAGCACCCATGCCGTACGGAGCTATAGCTGAATGCCCCAGGGCGATACAAACTGCCTCTACAGAAACTCCCAGCCCGTCGGCCACGGTTTGCGCAAACGCTGTCTCGTAGCCCATCCCTGCACTCATCAGCCCAACCGATGCATTGACCGCACCGGACGGCTCAATCCGTACCCAGGCATTGTCATGGCCCGAACCGCGGATGCCCGCCGCGCGGTAGAAGGCAGAGCCGTAGGTAGTGGGCTCAATCACCGAGCAAAGGCCCAGTCCCAGGAGTCTACCTTCGCGCTGCCCCGCGACCTGCCGTCGGCGAAAATCACCATAGCCAACGCCCCGCACCGCCGCCTGAAGCGTCTGAAGGGGCGTAACGTCACACAAAAGCTCTCCTGTTGCCATCATGAAAGGCAGATCTTCAGAGCGCAAGGTGTTGATAAGACGTACTTCAAGAGGGTCGACCGATAGTTCGCGCGCGATGGAATCGATCGTGCCTTCCATAATCCAGCTGGTAATGGCCATTGGCGCACGCATTGGTCCAGATGGGCATTTGTTGGTCAGCGCAACCCGCACGGTATACCCATAATTTGTAACGCGGTACGGACCAGTCAGGATCATGGCTACCACCCGAGCCATGTAGTTGGCCGGATAAAAGCAGTACGCCCCGAAATCAGCATCGATGGCGAGTTCAAGCGCAAGGATTCGGCCCTGCCCATCGACCGCGGCACGCGTCAACGCCGATTCTTCGCGAGCATGGCAGGCAGCCGTCAAATTTTCCAGTCTGTCCTCGCGCCACCGAATCGGTCGCCTGAGCTTTCGCGCCAGCGCGGCCACACACAGCTCCTCGCGCATTAATGCGATCTTCTGTCCAAAAGCACCGCCAATATCCGGTGAGATCACGGTCACCTGCGATTCACTGAGTCGGAGCCGGGCGGCCAGGGCGGTGCGTAAAGGGTGGGGCGTCTGGTTGCCGCAGGTAAACGTGAGATGCTGACGGCCTTCGTCCCACTGTGCGATGCAGCCGCGGGTTTCAATCGGTGCATGCGTCTGTCGTTGCTGGCTGAATCGCGTGGCCACTACACGGGCGGCGCGCGCGAAGGCTTCGTTCAAGTCAGGCGTAGAAAAGTGCTGGGTGGACACCAGATTTGTGCCGAGCTCCTCGTGAACCAGGGCTGCCTCTGACTGCATGGCCTGGCCAAAGCCGGCAACAGGCTCAAGCGGTTCGAACTCGGTATCAATCAATTCGGCCGCATCCTCAGCCAGATATCGATCATCGGCGACAATAACCGCATAAGGGTCTCCAGCGAAGCGCACTTTATCGCCAGCCAGCGGCTCGGTCGTGACGGGCAGCAGACCCTCGATCGGGGGCGCCATTCGCAGGGGCGTCGCGAGCGACCTGATATCGGCAGCCGTGAACACGCCGTGCACTCCCGCCAGTGCTCGAGCGCGCGAGGTATCGATCCGAAGTAGACGCGCGTGTGCATATGGACTGCGTACAAAGTGCGCGTGTAGAGCGCCAGAGACCACAATATCGTCGGTATAACGGCCCAAACCTTTAAGAAAGCGCCGGTCTTCGCGGCGTTCGATGGGCTGACCGATAGCCTGGGTGCCGCAGGTATCAGTCATCGTGCACGCCCTGTTGCGGCATCGCCAGGTAGCTGGCTGTAGCCATTACGGCCTGCACAATGTTGGTGTAACCAGTGCAGCGACACAAGTGTCCTGATAGCAATTCGCGAACCGCCTGTTCGTCTGGCCGGGGATTGGCGCGCAAGAGTGCCTGCACACTCATCAAAATTCCTGGGGTACAAAACCCGCACTGCAGAGCATGCGCCCTGGAAAACTCACGCTCAAGAACACTACGCTCGTCGGGAGCACAGAGCCCTTCGACCGTAGTCACGCACTGCCCGTCAGCCTGAACCGCAAAGACCAGACAGCTTCGAGTTGGGTCTTCGTTCAGCCACACCGTACAGGCGCCACACACCCCCTGCTCGCAACCAACATGCGTACCAGTCAGACCAAAGCCCTCGCGCAACGCATCACTGAGTAGGGTACGGGATTCGACAGTGGTCTGCCGTTTGCTGCCATTGACAACCACTCGAATCGTCCGCCGGGCGCTCATACGGCTCTCCCACAATCATCAAAGCACTGCAGCAAAAGTCTTTGTAACAACGCGCGCCGGTAATACGCCGAGGCGCGTAAGTCGGCAAGGTACTCGAGTTTGGCAGCCTGCTCAATGAGAACCTGAAACGCCTCACGATCGGGTCGATGCCCCCTTAGGGGCATGAAAATCATGGACAACTCACTGGGCTGCGGCTCGAAACCTCCGCCGACCACCGCGAGCGTATCGATTCGCCCATCCGAGCTTAACGATAAACGCATGCCCACCGCACCGATCATGAAATCGCCATGACGACGCGAGAACCAGCGCACGGACGAGCGCTCACCAGGCTGGGACACCTGAAAGCCAACCTGAATCAACATCTCATCGGGTTCGATGGCAGTCTGATAAACACCCTGAAAAAAACCATCGACCGAAACACGGCGCTGGCCACGTACCGATTGCAGATCAAACTGCGCCGCAAACAGCTGGGCGATCAGAGGCCACTGCGCCGCAGGATCAGCATGGGCGAGGCTTCCGCACACCGTCCCACGACGGCGAATAGCGTCATGCGCGATACCCGCTGCGGTTTTGGCGATGACCGGGCTGACACCAGCCACCAGTGTCGAGCATGCCACCGCATGATGGGTGACACGTGCCCCCATACGCAGGTAGCCCTCTTTCACCTCGAGCTGGCAGAGTCCTGTAATTCGGTTGATATCGATGAGACAGTCCGGGCGCGCCAACCGTAAATTCATAGCTGGCACCAGACTCTGTCCCCCCGCCAATAGGCGAGCGCCGTGGCGAACGGCCAGTGCCTGTACGGCCTCTGATACGGTCGTCGGCGCGAGATAATCGAATGACGGCGGCTTCAAAGGGGCGGGCGGCGCGAGGCCCAGGGCTGAGCCTGTTCAATGAAGGCAGCCGTGCGAACAATACGCCGCTCTTCATACCAGGGTGCGATGAGCTGTAAGCCCAAGGGCAGGCCAGCAGCCGAAAAACCGCAGGGCACCGAAGCTGCTGGATGTCCAGTGAGGTTGAACGGATAAAGCGCTCGGCACCACTGGGCATACATGGCCGTGTTGATGGCACCACCGGCATCAACGAGCTTGGGTGGCGCATCGAGGGTGGGAGTGGCGATGAGATCAACCCGATCGAACAACGCCTGCACCGTACGAAAAAGAGCAGTACGCCGGTCAGCCGCCTGCTGCCACTGCACCGCGCTCCAGCCCTGCCCCTGCTCGATTGAGGCGCTCATAGAGTCCGTAAGTTGCTCGCTACGTTCAGCGCCGAGCTTACCCATACGGGCCGCATGGGCGGCTGTGGCGATCACCACGTAGTAGTCAAACACATCGGCAAACTCGGGTACCTGCAAGACCTCGACCTGAGCACCCGCCTGCTGCATAAGCCCGACCGTTACCTGGCACGCCTGGGCCACCTCGCTGTCGACTGGGCCGCCACCAAAGGCACTCACCCAGCCGATACGCAGACCCCGCACATCGGGCTGCAGGGCCTGCGGGTCATGGCGATAGGGCTCGACCCCGATTGTGTGTGCATCAAGGGGGGTTGGACCCGACATGATGGCCAGCATCTGGTCAAGATCGTGTACGTCGCGAGTGATGGGGCCGCTGAAGGCGTAGTTGGAAAAGGTATCTGGAATGATCTCGAACGGAATGCGACCCAGGCTAGCCTTCAGTCCAAACAGGCCCCCGCACGACGCCGGACAGCGTATAGACCCGCCGCCATCGGTTCCCAGGGTGATGGAACCCACCCCAGCGGCCACCGCCGCCGACGCCCCGCCGCTGGACCCACCCGGTGTGTGGTCGAGCGACCAGGGACTGCGCGTAATGCCAAACGCACGCGAATCGGTCAGCACCTTGTGGGCAAATTCAGGCGTGGTTGTTTTACCCAGCAAAATAGCGCCGGCTGCGTGCAGCCGCTGCCAGACCAGCGCGTCAACCGCGGGGCGGTTCTCCATCGCGGTAAGAGATCCATTCGTCATGGGATGGCCTACCGTGGGCAGGTTATCTTTAACCGTGATGGGTACGCCATGCAGGGGGCCCAGCACATCTCCCCGCATGACCGCCTGCTCTGCTTTTGTGGCCTCGATCAGTGCCCTCTCGTAGTTATCAAATGCAAAGACGTTACATTTTTGGTGAACCGCCTGAGCGCGCGCAATCGTTACTTTCATTAGTTCGACCGGAGAGAGCTCGCGCGCGGCCATTCGGCGGGCGAGCTCTCGTGCAGGGGTGTAACACAGTTGCAGATCCGTCATGCTGAACCCTGTCTTTGAGTGAGTACGCGCCGCGGCTGTCGGACGGAGATACTAGGCGCGATGTCAACGGCCCGATTTCGCCGTGTGCTGCGTTGTACGGCGTGCTGCGGCCGTAGCGGCGGGCTTCTTAGACGCCGCGCGCTTTACAGCCAAATCCTGTGTGGCACTCCGTCCACCCGCCGCGGCTTTCTTTGCTGCGGGCTTGGCTTGCGCAGCCGCCCTGCCTGAACCCGTCTTGGCCTGCGCGGCGGTCTTGCCTGCCGCGGGTTTGGCTCGTGCCGCCGCTTTTTTGACGCCGGCTGCGCCACTACGGGAGGCTGATGGTGCTGCGCCCTTGTGCGTGATGTTGCCGTCAGCATCGAGCATATAGCCTGCACGCTCAGCTGCCCGCATGACCGGATCACACCAGGTGACGCGACCCGGATCCGTGCCTCCTAAAATGGACAACATGTAGGCCTCCCCAGGCGAGTCGTTGCGAAAACCACGCATGATCTTGGTCGGAATCGAGATGAAGTCCCATGGGCCGATGCTCAACTCGCTCTTGCCGTCATCGCCCCATTGAACAGACCAGTTTCCCGTCAGCGGCATAAATACTTCAAGCGTTTCATGCGTGTGAAGACCGGTGCCCTTGCCCGTCTCGCAACGAATGATGGCTACGTGAAAGTCGCGAGCATCGTTGATGGCGACCTCCATAGATGCGTCTTCAGTCACTCCGCGTCCGATGATGTTGAAGATGTCACGGTTGTACTGCGGCATGACCGCATCGATCAGGGGCATAGGGCTAGATTTAAGCTTTTTGAAGACCGCAACGCGTTTTTTCATTTCGGTGGCTGATACGATAGGTCTTGGCGCTTTCATCAGAAGACTCCGGTTGAGGTGAGGATTGATGGTGAGGACAGGCCGGCCAGAGGTAGACACCGTATCAGTACGTACGCTGCAAAGCTTGACCACTTTGCGTGTCAAACCAGTGCAGTCGCGCTGGATCAAGCTTCAGGCCCAGGGTGACACCGGGGTGCACGATGACATCTTTGGCTAAGCGCGCAACCAGCTCGACCCCTGCAAGGCTCACTGTTGCGTGGGTTTCCGAACCCAGTGGTGAAACCAGGCTGACGCTCGCCTGCAGGCCCGCGGCATCGACCAAACAGTCTTCTGGCCTGACGCCCAAAGTGATTGGCTGACCCTCAACCGCATTCACTGGCCCGAGCGGCAGTCGAAAATCGCCCTGTGCAAACCGTAACTGGCCCGCCTCGCGGACCACGCACCCGGCCACAAGGTTCATCCGCGGGCTGCCCAGGAAAGAGGCAACGAACAGGTTCTGCGGACGGTTATAGATCTCGTCTGGGGTGCCAGTTTGCTGAACTCGCCCCTGATCCATCACCACAATACGATCGGCGAGGGTCATGGCTTCCGCCTGATCATGCGTGACGTACATAAAGGTTGTACGCATTATAAGGTGCAGTTTCTTGATCAGCGCACGCATCGACACTCTGAGCGCTGCATCCAGGTTGGACAAAGGCTCATCCATCAAGAATACCGAGGGCTGGCGAACGATGGCACGGCCCAGGGCGACTCTCTGGCGCTGACCACCCGACAGTTCAGCCGGGCGCCGCTCGAGCAGCTGTGCGATTTCAAGCTGCTCAGCAACTTCTAGAACCCTCCGGCGGATTTCGGCGCGATCAACCCCCCGCAGCCGTAACCCAAAAGCGATATTTTCGAACACCGTTTTTTGCGGGTCGAGCGCATAGCTCTGAAACACCATGGCTACGTTACGTTTG
>SYIM01000295.1 GCA_005798775.1 Burkholderiales bacterium | reverse complement strand
TGCCGTGACCGATCTCGCGGCGCTTGGGCGAGCCCATTCGACCCGTTTCACCGGTGGCGAATGGCGGCATGTTGTAGTTGAACATGAAGCGTTCGCGGTACTCGCCGGCAATGGCGTCGATGATCTGCTCGTCGCGCGAGGTACCAAGCGTCGCAGCGACCATCGCCTGGGTTTCGCCACGCGTGAAGAGCGCCGAACCGTGTACCCGCGGCAGAACACTGGTGCGAATGGCGATTGGGCGCACGGTGCGGGTGTCGCGCCCGTCAATACGCGGCTGCCCCGACAGAATCTGCCCTCGGACAATTTTTGATTCGAGGTCAAACAGAATATTGGAGACCGTATTGTCATCAGGTGCCGACGTAGCCGCTGCGGCTTCCTTGTTGGCTAGCGCCGCTTTCACCTTGCTGCTGACGTCGCGAAGCTGCATGGTGCGCTGCTGTTTGTTGCGCACCTGATAGGCTGCGCGCAGATCGGCTTCAGCAAGCTCGGCGATGCGAGCAACCAGCGCCTGATCGCGTTCCGGAGCTTTCCAGTCCCATTCCGGTTTACCCGCCATTTCCACCAGTTCGTTGATAGCATTGATCACGGTCTGCATCTGCTCGTGACCGTAGACCACGGCACCCAGCATGACGTCTTCCGGCAGTTCATGCGCCTCCGACTCAACCATCAGGACCGCAGCGTCGGTGCCTGCGACAACCAGGTCGAGCTTGGAACGCGCCATATCGGCGGCGCTGGGGTTCAGGTGGTACTGCCCGTCAATCCAGCCCACGCGTGCCGCACCGATCGGACCGTTGAACGGAATACCCGAAATGGCCAGCGCAGCGGAGGCACCGATCATTGCGGGGATATCGCTGTCGACTTCCGGATTCTGCGAGACCACTTGAAGCGCAACCTGGACCTCGTTGTAGAAGCCGTCGGGGAAAAGCGGGCGGAGCGGCCGGTCGGTCAGGCGCGCCACGAGTGTTTCACGCTCCGTGGGCCGGCCCTCGCGTTTGAAAAAGCCGCCCGGAATACGGCCAGCAGCGTAGAACTTTTCAATGTAGTCGACGGTGAGGGGAAAGAAATCCTGACCAGGCTTCGCGCTGCGGGCCGCCACGACCGTAGCGAGCACGACGGTGTCATCCACGTTGACCATCACCGCGCCGGTGGCCTGGCGGGCGATTTCACCAGTTTCGATGGTGACGGTATTACCACCCCACTGAAAGGTCTTCTTTGCGATTTCGAACACTGTATTTTCCTTGTCTGTCGCAGCGCTCCGTGCGCCGCGGAAATGAAAAACCCGCAAGGATCACTTGCGGGTTTTCGCGGGCGTCAGCCGCGCAGGCCGAGCCGGCCGATCAAGGCCTTGTACGACTCAGGGCTCTTGCTTTTGAGGTAGTCGAGAAGCTTGCGGCGGCGGCTGACCATGCGGAGCAGTCCGCGCCGTGAGTGATGGTCTTTAACGTGGGCCTTGAAATGCTCTGTGAGTTCGTTGATACGGGCGGTCAGCAACGCCACCTGCACCTCAGGCGATCCGGTGTCGGCTTTGTCACGCTGAAAATCGGAAACGATCTTTGCTTTCTCGATGCGGGCAACTGCCACGATGCAACCCCTGTTTGAGTGCCGTGAGGGCACATGCGTCAGAAACGCGACTTGCGGACACCGCCGGGTGCGGGCCGTGCTGGACTGCTGCTATACCGGCCTTTGAAAGGGCCACACTGCCGCAGGTTTTTCTATGCCGAGTTGACTCAGCAAGCCTTCCGGAGTTTATACGAACACGGGGGATCGACCAAATGCCAGGCGCAAGCCGCGCCAGTGGTCTGCCGCAGCCGACCCGGTTAGAGGTCTGGCTTCCAACTGCCGTCAATATCGCCCAGCATCACGCCGATCCAGTTGGCGGGCGCCGCGTCCACAGCATCTTCGGGTGGCTCGCTCCAGGCGACCGATTTGCGGGAAAGCCCCGCGAATTCGGTGCGTTCGGGCACAAACAGCCAATGCGATCGCCCCGCCCCGTGCCCGCGCTCAACCACGGCACCGAGCAGCGACTCGGCATCACGGCGATCGATCACTCCATTGCCGTCGATATCAGCCGCAATCAACTGAAACGGGTCTGTACCCGTTGACTCGCCTGCGTCGTCGAATCTCGCACTGAGCTTTCGCCCGTGCGCGAGCTTCAAAGCTGCCAGCACATCGGCCGCGTCGACCGCTGAACGCTCCGAATCGACCCCCTGCGCCGAAGCCCGGACCGCAAATCGATCGAAATCGATGCCATCCACATCGAACCGGTCGGGGTTCCCCATTTCTTGCCGCATTACAGCAGCTTTCCCGCCTGCGCCGTGCCCGAATCCCGCGCCGACCTCCACATCGCTGGCGGCACCCGGCATAGACACATTGCCGACTAGTTTTTTCGACCAGTGCATCAGTTTGCCGGCGACCAACTTGGCAGTTTCGTCGACACCGATACTGCGAGTCGTGATTTCGGGCTGCCCCGCAGCCTCGGTCACCGACATCGCGAAGGACACCTCACGGCCGGCAAGCAAAGGCATCACAGGCAGCTTCATGCCGGTTGCGCCTTCGATCACCTTGTCACCCACTCGCCATTCATATTCGATTCGGGTGTTGACCTCGGGCGATGCGGGATCCTGAACCAGGTCGAGGCGCGCCTTGATCGGTTGGCCGCCAGCGAGCGCGTTGTCGACCATCCGAATGGCATCTTGCGCAAAGCTGAGCCATTTGGCGTGTACCGGACGGCCGCCGTCCAGGGGGTCGACCACCACGGCAGGAGGGTGGTCCTCCACGACATCATCACGGTCGTCTGGTTTGGGAGCACCGGGCGGCGGTACCTCCCTGTCGTCGTCAGGCTTACCGCTCCGAGGGAAGCCATGGCCCACCGGCAGCTTCGCGACAACCTCCCAGGTACTGTCGTCGGGCGGCGTCCAGCCCGTACCGGGCGCAATGAAGATCTGACCGGTCGACTCGTTCAGCCAGCCGATCAGCGCCTGCGCAGCTCCCCCGGCCTCCGCGGGCGGCTTGAAGCCCAGTTGGTCCGCCAGCTCGCCAACCGCCTCACGGCCATCGTGCAGCACCACCATGGCCTCGCGAAGGCTCTGCCACTCTGCATCGGTCAGCTCGCGCGCGACCGACCAGGGTTCCTGGAGCGGAGGCTTCGGCATGCCGGGTCCGGACAGATCAGGCCTGCCCGGCAACCTACCCGGCAACCCCACGCCATCCGAATCATCCACAGAGTCTTCGTCCGCAAAATCTTCCTGGGCGGGATTCTCCGAGAACACATTATCGTCAGCGTCTTCGCGATCAGGCCTCTCGCGCTGGTCCGGTTTCGGCGGCGGCACCGCCGGGTCGGGCAATGCGACCACCGGTTGATCGGGTTTCGCCGCCGGACGACCCAGATAGGGAGCGATCCAATCGGGGTTGGCATACGGCTTCCAAGTTTCGGTGGGCGCCTTCCATCCGGTCGTCGGCGCGATGAACACCCGCCCAGTCGCTGAATCGAGCCAGCCGACAATCGATTGACCGGTCATCATGTCTGAGGGCGGCGGCTTAAAGTCCAGCCTGACGGCTAGCGCCTTGAGCGCATCGCCACCCCGTACAAAGGATCCCAGCGCCAGATCAAGGCTAGCCAAGTCTGGCTTGCCGCCGCCCAACAATCCCGGCGCAGACGAGATCAGGCTGGGCGTTGACATGTCCGAGGAGGCCGATAGCCCGACCGACGCGTAGCCGGAGGGGGCAATGACGAGGCTCATCATGTCTCGATCCTTGCTGTTTGTGAAGTAAACAATA
>SYIM01000294.1 GCA_005798775.1 Burkholderiales bacterium | reverse complement strand
GGACAGGCCCAGCATGAAAATATTGGCGCCGGAGCAGAACACCTTGTCGCGCGCGCTGGTGATGACCACGGTGCGCACCTCAGGGTGCTCGAAGCGGATACGGTTCACTGCATCGTGCAGTTCGATGTCAACACCGAGGTCGTAGCTGTTGAGCTTGAGTTTGTAACCGGGGCGAAGACCTGCGTCTTCGTCAAACGCGGCGGACAAGGTGGCGACGGGGTCATCGAACGACAACCTCCAGTGGCGGTACTGTGACGGCTCGGTCTGGTAATCAACGCGGGTCAGATCGTTCAAGAGTGTCTCCTCAAATCGGCCGTAGGCCGCTCCGGTCACCTGAAGGGTGGAATCTGATGCGCAGCTTGAAGCAGTTAGTGCAATATAGTGCATCACATGACTTCGTGTCAAGCACTTTATTGCATATTCTGGGTGATTTCCGACCGTTGCTTTGGGACAGGGATCGCATCGGGAAGGTTGAGGGGCTCCCGCAAAACCTGCAGGAGGGTGGCCCGTGCTTCGTCAAGCGTTCGGCCGCTGGTCTCGATATGGATTGGGGCTTTTGAGTAGAACGCGGAGCGGCCATCCAGAATGTTGCGCAGATCCTGCATGGCCTCGCGACTTGCCGTGACGGGGCGCATATCGCCCTGCGCGACCACCCGGTGCATGTGGTCCTCGGGGTCGGCCTTGAGCCAGACGGTGATGCAGCGGCCGAGCAGGAGGTTGAAGCTGCCCGCATCGGTCACCAGACCGCCTGGTGTGGCGATGACGCACTGCTCGTGCGCTGCGAGCGATTCCTCGAGCGCGCGTCGCTCATAGCGCCGGTATGCGTTCTGACCGTAGAGCGCTTGAATCTCGCCGGTATCGCAGCCCGCCAGGCGTTCAATCTCCCGGCTAAGTTCGACGAACGGGAAACCGAGCGATTGCGCGATGGCCTGACCGAGCGTGGTTTTACCGGCGCCGCGCAGCCCGATGAGCGCAACGCGGCGGTTGGGTTTCGAATCGGCGGAGGGGTCTCCCAGCAGGCGCGCTGCAGCCAGGCGTACCTCACGGACGGTAGGCTCGTCGCGCCCCTCCAACAGCGACCGCAGCAGCAGCCATTCCGGGCTGGAAGTTGTTTCATCGCCAATCAATTCCGCGATCGGACAATGAAGCGCCTCGGCGACCTGCTGAAGCACCAGGATCGAGGCATTGCCAATGCCGTATTCGAGGTTGGCGAGGTGTCGTTCGGAGACGCCTGCGGCGTGGGCCGTGGCCCGCCGCGTCATGCCGCGCCGCGAGCGCAGCGACTTCACGCGCTCGCCGAGGGCGACCAGAAAGGGGTTCTTGGCTGTATCCGATGCCCCGGGGGAGCGTTGTGTGCTGCTTGACATATTACGGCGCTTGACTTTAGAGTTCATGCACAATAATGCATGTTTTAGGCCGGGGCAAGCCCAAAGTCTTCTGGGAGACGCGCATGACTGCACCGCAGACCGAGCCGATCGCGCCGGGTGAGCGATTCAATTTCGCCGCGCATCTTATGGCGGCCAACGCTGGCCGTCCCGATAAAGCCGCGTTTGTCGATGACCAGGGCAGGCTCAGTTATCGGGAGCTGGAGTTCCAGGTGCGGCGCCTCGCCGCCGGGCTCCGCGCCGTGGGGCTGCGCCGCGAGGAGCGGGTACTGCTCCTGATGCATGACTGCACCGATTGGCCGGTATGTTTCCTGGGCGCGCTCTACGCGGGTCTGGTACCCGTGGCGGTCAACACCCTGCTCACCGCCGACGACTACGCGTACATGCTCGAGCACTCGCGTGCCCAACTCGTCATGGCTTCCGGCGCCTTGCTGCCCACGCTGAATGCGGCGCTCAGCCGCTCGGAGCACGAGGTTGGGCGGGTGCTCGTGTCGCGGCCCGCCGCGCCGCTCCATCCGTCCGAGGTTGATCTCGAGGCCTTCCTGAAGTCGCATGAGGCAGCGCCCAGGCCAGCCGCCACCCACGCTGACGACCCGGCGTTCTGGCTCTATTCATCAGGCTCAACGGGGCGTCCCAAGGGAACGGTACATTCGCATGCCAACCCCTACTGGACGGCTGAACTCTATGGCCAACGGGTCCTGGGCCTTACCGAGTCCGATGTGTGTTTTTCAGCCGCCAAACTTTTTTTCGCCTACGGCCTGGGTAATGCCCTGACCTTTCCCATGAGCGTGGGTGCCACCACCCTGCTGATGGCCGACCGCCCCACGCCCGACGCGGTGTTTCGCTGCTGGGCAGGCGAGATCGGGGGCCTAAAGCCAACCGCATTCTATGGCGCGCCTACCGGTTTTGCGGGAATGCTCGCGCATCCCGCCCTGCCTGCGCGCGAGTCGGTGTCTTTGAGGCTTGTGTCGTCGGCAGGCGAAGCGCTACCGGCTGAACTCGGTGAGCGATTCCAGCGACACTTTGGCGTGGACATCGTTGACGGCATAGGGTCCACCGAGATGCTGCACATCTTCTTGTCCAATCGCCCCGACCGTGTGCGCTATGGCACCACCGGCTGGCCGGTGCCGGGTTATCAGGTGGAGTTGCGGGGCGATGACGGGGGGCCGGTCGCCGACGGTGACACTGGCGATCTCTACATCCAAGGTCCGTCATCGGCGCTCATGTACTGGGCCAACCGCACCAAAACCCGCGAAACCTTTCAGGGCGGCTGGACCCGCAGCGGCGACAAGTATGTGCGTAACGATGACGGCAGCTACACCTATGCCGGTCGAAGCGACGACATGCTGAAGGTGGGCGGCATTTATGTCAGTCCGTTTGAAGTGGAGGCCACACTCATTCAGCACGCGTCGGTGCTGGAGGCGGCCGTGATCGGTGTGGAGGATGCAGACGGCCTCACCAAAACCAAGGCGTTCGTGGTCCTGAAGCCCGGCCAGTCGGCCGACGAAACCGATCTCAAGGCCTTCGTGAAAGACCGGCTCGCGCCCTACAAATATCCCCGCCTGATCGAATTCGTATCCGATCTGCCAAAGACCGCGACCGGCAAGATTCAACGCTTCCGACTCCGCGAAGCGGAGGCCGGCCGGCGATGAGCGCTGGGCGTCCAGACCCCGAGCGCCGGATGGTGAGCATCCACACCGGCGCCGGCGAGGCGCAGATCGAAACAGTCCTGCTGGGGGCGTCCGGTCGGGGCAGGGCGGTAGTCGTTTTTCTGCACGAAGGTCTGGGCTCGATCTCCATGTGGCGCGATTTCCCGGCGGTGGTATGCGAGCGGCTGGGGTGTCGGGCGCTGGTGTATTCCCGACCCGGCTATGGAAAATCTACGCCCTGCGCGCGCGATGCGATCTGGTCACCCGATTACATGCATACCGAGGCGCTGCAGGTGCTTCCCGCTTTGCTGGAGGCGCTTGCAATCGATGGCCGCGCTCAGCCGGTCTGGCTTCTGGGGCATAGCGACGGCGGCACCATTGCACTGATTCACGCCGCGCATTCTGAGACCCAGCTCGCTGGCGCCATTTTGCTCGCCCCGCATATTCTGGTTGAAGATCTGTCGGTGCGCAGCATCGAACTCGCGCGGGATGCGTTTATGAACGGATCACTGAAGGCGGGACTCGCGAGGCATCACATCGATGCCGAGGCCGCCTTCATGCGCTGGAACCGGACCTGGCTCAGCACGGCCTTTCGAAGCTGGTCGATCGAGAAAGAAATTGCCGGTATCCGCTGCCCGCTGCTTGCGGTGCAGGGCCTCCAGGACCCGTACGGCACGCTCGAGCAGGTTTACGGTATTGCGCGGCGCGTCCCGGGAACGCGAGTGGTCGAACTTCCTGACTGCGGCCACTCCCCGCACCGTGATCAGCCCGAGCAACTGCTTGATGAATTGGCCGCGTTCATGGGTGTGGGCGCATGATGTTGGCTTCCTTCCGGGAGTGTTTCCATGATCAGTCAGCGCATTGAGCAATTCGGCCGCCCGCTCGCGCAGGTGATAAGGGATGACCCATTGCCGCGCGGCACCGAGGTCATCATTCGGGTCGGGCACTGCGGCGTGTGTCACAGCGATATTCACCTGCAGGACGGACATTTCGACCTCGGCGGAGGGGCTCGGGTGGATCTCACGCGATCGGTCGCGCCCCCTCGAACGCCTGGCCATGAAATTGCAGGGACCGTGGTGGCGATCGGACCCGACGCGCAGAACGTGCAGATCGGGCAGCAGCGCGTGGTGTATCCATGGATCGGTTGCGGCGAATGCGCGATCTGTCGTGGCGGGCAGGAGCAGATGTGCCCAAGCCCAGCCGCGCTCGGCGTAAACCGTGATGGCGGGTTTGCCACGCATGTCGTGGTGCCGCATCCGCGCTATCTGATTGACTTCGCGCCGCTTGCCGAAGCGCAGGCCTGCGTGTATGCCTGCTCAGGGCTCACCGCTTACGGCGCGCTTAAAAAAATCCGTGGCCTTGGCGCCGGTGATCCCCTCCTCATCATCGGTGCGGGTGGCGTAGGGCTGTCGGGTATCCGTCTGGCTCGCCATCTGTTCGGGCCGCCTCCCTGGGTGGCCGAGCCCGACCGCACACGCTGGCCGCTGGTGCGCGAGGCGGGTGCGGGCGAGGTGATTGATCCCCACGCAGACGGTGCGCTGCGGTCGCTGCAGAAAACTACCCTGGGCGGGGTGGCGGCAGCGGTTGATTTTGTTGGATCGGCAGCCAGCTTTTCCTTCGGGCTGGGTGCGCTTCGCAAAGGTGGCACGCTCGTGAGCGTGGGCCTGTTCGGCGGGGCGGCGCCGGTATCGCCGGCCATGCTGGTGCTGAAGGCGGTGACCGTCATTGGGTCATATGTGGGAAGCCTCTCCGATATGCACGAGTTGATGGCGCTTGCGCGGAGCGGGGCGCTGCCCCCCATGCCGCTCAACGTGCGCGGACTCTCGCACGCGCAGCCGGCGCTCGACGATCTGCGTGCCGGCCGGGTGCACGGGCGCACGGTGCTGAGCGCCTGAGCGTGGGCGGATGGGTGGCTGAGCGCGCGCACCCTCAGTCGATCTCAATCCCTTTGGTGACTGTTGCCCACATGGCGCGCTCTGCAACGGCGCGCTTCGACAGCGTTGCACCATCGCCCGTCCAGAGCGTAAAGCCCAGCTCTTCCAGTCGGCTCCGGATCTCGGCCTGCGCCAGGACACGCTTTGTGGCCTCGGTGACACGCTGGGCTGCCGCATCGGGTAGCGCGGGCGGACCATAGATGGCCATCCAGCCGCCGACGTCAAAATCGGCCACCCCCGACTCGATCAGCGTCGGGACGTCGGGTAGCGAGCGGTTACGGGTCGGCGAGCTCACCGCAATCGCCCGGACACGACCCGAGGTGATCTGGGGCAGCGCGGTGCTGATGATGTCGAACATCATGGTGAGCTGACCGCCGATCACATCGGTCATGGCGGGCGCGTTGCCCTTGTAGGGCACGTGCGTCATTTTGGTATTGGTTTTGATGGCAAGGAGCTCGGCCGCCAGATGGTTCGAGCCGCCGATGCCCGCCGAGCCGAAGGTAACCTTGCCCGGGTTGGCGCGAGCATGGGCGATCAGGTCGTTGAAGCCTTTGAACGGCAGGTCACGGTTGATCACCAGCACGTTGTAATAGCTCACCACGGGCGCAAGCGGCCTCAGGTCGCGCATGGGGTCAAAACTCATCTTGCGCATCACGTTGGGGCTGATGGTGACCGTTGGGCTTGCTGCAAACCAGAGGAGTGACGCGTCTGCACCTGCCTTGGCCACCAGGTCACCCGCCAGGGTGGCGTTGGCGCCAGGGCGATTCTCGACGACCACCGCGCTGCCCAGTTCGCGCGCGAGGGCGGGCGCAATGAGGCGTGCTGCGCCGTCCACGGGTCCGCCCGCAGGGTAGCCCACGATGAGGCGGGTGGCGGGCGCGGCAGTTTGCGCGCCTGCAATCGGCGCGGTGCTGCTCGCAATGGCCGCGCACAGGCCGATGGCGAGCGAGGGCAGGGCCCGCGACAGCGCGTGGCGCCTGGAGTTCGAACGTGGACTTTTCATGGGATGTCTCCTGCTGAAATAGGGATGGCGTTTGTGGCGAGCCTCAGGCAGTGTAGCGCCTGTTATCACGCAAGGTAGACTTTCGATTCGCTCGCCCGCCGGGGGCGCAGGCACACAAGGAAAATTCAGGAGATCCGGATGACCCGCCGCTTCATCGACCTGTCGATTTTTCTCGAGAACGAGCCGCTGTCCGACCCGCGTCCGTTCAATCCCAAGATCCAGTACATCAACCACGAGCAGAGCTATGCGCAGATCGAGCCATTTTTCCCGGGACTGCGAAAGGAAGACCTGCCCGATGGTCAGGGCTGGGC
>SYIM01000293.1 GCA_005798775.1 Burkholderiales bacterium | reverse complement strand
CGATGGCGGACTGATGGCGAGCAAACCCTATGCGGCGACGGGCAAATACATCGATCGGATGTCCAACCATTGCGGCGACTGCCGGTTTCGTCCGGGTGAACGCACCGGCGATCGGGCCTGCCCCTTCACCACGCTCTATTGGGATTTCCTCGCACGTCATCAGGCACGGCTTGCCGCCAACCCGCGGATGGCGTTGCAGGTCAAGAATCTGGCGCGGATCTCGGTCGATGAAATGCGCAGCATCCGCGAGCGCGCACAGTTCATTCGCGAGGGTGGACTGTCGGAGGCAGGGCGTGTCTGAGCCGTCCCAACGCAGCCAGCGCAAGGAGCCCGACCATGCCTGATTCCGATCAGGCCGCGTTGCTGGCACTGGCTGCCGCGCTGGGCTGGGCGAGCGGCCTGCGGCTCTATGTCACGCTCTTTGCTGCCGGCATGGCCAGTCGTCTGGGGTGGGTGGATCTTCCCGCATCGCTCGAGCTGCTGGAGCACCCCATGTTGCTCGGGCTGAGCGGCCTGCTGCTCCTTACCGAATTCCTGGTCGACAAGATTCCAGGCCTCGATTCATTCTGGGACCTGGTGAACAGCGTGATCCGGGTACCTGCGGGCGCTGCGCTGGCGGCCGCCGTGCTGGGAGCCGACAGTGCAGTGATGGGGGTGGCGGGCGCGCTTCTGGGGGGCTCGCTGGCGGCGAGCTCGCAGCTCGCCAAGACCAGCGTGCGTGCGGCAATCAACACGCTGCCCGAGCCAGTGTCCAACCTGCTCGCGAGCTTCACCGAAGACGGCCTGTCGCTAGGCATGCTGTGGCTGGCGGTCAGCAAGCCAGCGGTGTTTGCGGTGCTGCTTGTTCTGCTGGTGGTGTTCGCGCTGCTGGTGATCTGGTTGCTGATGCGGTTTCTGCGTGCAGTGCTTGAGAAGGTTCGGATCCGCTTGGCAAGAGGATCGGCGGGTGTCTGAGGCCAACTCGAGCTTGGGACCCCGCGGGCGCGAGGCGCAGGGCTGCATGGGCGTGGGCGTGGGACGGACGCGGCGGGGCGCAGTCGATCGATGAGCGAGCCCGCAGACGCATCGTGGGGCGATTTTGCGCCCACCCGCGAGGCCGCGCTGGCGCGGCTTTCGTCATTCGACCCGCATGCTTACGCCCGTACGCGCAACCATCTGGCCGGCACAGTCAGCCGGCTGTCTCCCTACATCACACACGGCATGGTGAGTGTGCCCGAGGTTTGGACGGTGGTGAGCGATCGGTATCGCATTGACACCACGCATCGCTTTGCGATTGAACTGGGCTGGCGGGAATATTTCCAACACGCCTGGCGGCACGATGGCGAGGGCATCTTTGAATCGCTTCACCCCGGGCCGTTACCGGATGCGGTCTACCGCAACGGGCCCCCCGATGACGTGCTCGAAGCGCGTACCGGGGTTCCGGTGGTCGACCACGCTGTACGCGAACTCATCCAGACCGGCTGGCTGCACAACCATGCCCGGCTGTGGCTCGCGTCATACCTGGTGCACATCAGGAAAATCCACTGGCGGGTGGGCGCCGACTGGATGGTCGGCCATCTGCTCGATGGTGATCTCGCAAGCAACCACTTGTCCTGGCAATGGGTAACAGGCACGGGAAGCAGTAAGCCCTATCTGTTCAATGCCGAGAATGTGGCGCGCTTTGCACCGCGTGCCTGGCACAGTCCGAGATCCATACTTGACGCGAGCTATGACGCGCTGGATGCGCTCGCACGAACGCCGCCCGGCCCTGCCGACGAATCGGTGCGTACGGTCGGGCACCCAGACCGGACGGGCCTGCATTCCGAACCGCCGTTGGGCTTTACCCGAGGCGATGCGCGTGATCTGGACGGCGCGTGGCTGGTTCATCCCTGGGCGCTTGCACCGCCGCCGCCCGGCAGGCGAGCCGTGGGCGTGCTGGTGGCCCCTTTTCACCGCCGCTGGCCCTGGAGCGAACGACGCTGGCGGTTTGTGCTCGCCGCCATGCGGCAGCTGACCGACCTAGTGGTCTGGTGCGATGCGCCACCCCCTCGATCGGCCCGGACCCTGGCCAATCTCCATCTGGGCGACTGGTTGCCAGAGGGGGTCGGACAGGTCTCGCCGCGCCTCTATGCTGATCCCGAGCAGCGCTGCCGCTCGTTTTCGGCGTTCTGGAAGCGGGTGGCGCGAGGAAAACCTGCCCGTGATCCATCCCCCTCGTGATAGATTCCGGCCATACGGTATTAGAAAGGAGACCACTCATGCGCTTGACAATGCTGGCCGCGGCACTCGCCGCTGTAACCCTGGGTCTGAGCGGCGCGGCGGGCGCTGCCGACAAGGTGAAGGTGGGTCTGGTGAGCACGCTCTCTGGCCCCAACGCTGCAATCGGCAACGATATCCGCGATGCCTTCATGCTGGTCGTGAAGCTCAACGGCGGCAAGCTGGGCGGTCTCCCGGCCGAAGTGCTGATCGCCGATGATCAGTTCAAGCCCGATGTCGGTAAGCAGCTGTTCGAGCGCATGGTCAAGCGCGACAAGGTTGATTTCCTCACCGGCGTCGTGTTCTCCAACATCATGCTGGCGGGCCTGCCCGAAGCCGTAGAGGGCAAGACCATTTATCTGAGCCCCAACGCAGCGCCGTCGCCCATCGCGGGCAAGGAGTGCAGCCCTTATTTCTTTGCGGTGTCCTGGCCGAATGACGCTTATCACGAGGCCGCGGGCCAGCATGCCACCAACCAGAATTTCAAGAACGCTTACCTGGTCGCGCCCAACTACCAGGCGGGTAAAGACTCGCTCGCCGGTTTCAAGCGCTTCTACAAGGGTAAGGTGGTCAACGAGGTCTATACCAAGTTGGGCCAGCTCGACTACTCGGCCGAACTCGCCGAGATTCGCGCGGCCAAACCTGATGTGCTCTACGCATTCCTTCCCGGCGGCATGGGTACCAACTTCATCAAGCAGTTTGTGGCGGCGGGCCTCAACAAGCAGATCCGGCTGCTGCTCCCGGGCTTTGGCGCCGATCAGGACATCATCCGTGGGGTGGGTGACGCCATGCTGGGTCTCCAGGACACCGCCCACTGGGCGATGAATCTCGATAACGCTGCCAACAAACGCTTCGTGGCCGAGTTCGAGAAAGAGTACAAGCGACTGCCTACCGGTTATGCGGCCCAGGCGTACGACACCGCACTTCTGATCGACGCAGCCATCAAGACGGTCAGCGGCAAGATCGAGGACAAGGACGCCGTGCTGAAAGCGGTCAAGGCGGCGAAGTTCGACTCGGTGCGAGGCGAGTTCAAGTTCAATACCAACCAGTACCCGATCCAGAACTACTACTTGCGCGAAGTGCAGAAAGATGCACAAGGCCGGTTGGTCAACAACGTGGTGAGCAACACCCCAGTGATGGTCAACCGCGGCGATGCCTACGTGCAAGACTGCCCCATGAAGTGATCGCTGGCGTTGCCGGCTGATCGCAGGCCGCCCCGCCCAGGGGCGGCCCCCGTCACATGAGTCTCATCCTTCTCATCGAGCAGGCCCTGAATGGTCTGCAGTTCGGTCTGATGCTGTTCCTGCTGGCCTCAGGGCTCACGCTGGTGTTCGGCATCATGGACATGATCACTCTCGCGCACGGAGCGCTCTACATGGTGGGGGCGTTCTTTGCCGCCTGGCTGGCGCCGATCATCAACTCGTTCTGGCTGGCGATCGTGCTGGCGGTGCCGCTCACGGCATTGGTGGGCATGCTTCTGGAAGCATCGCTTCTTCGGACACTTTACCAGCGGGACCATCTTGCGCAAGTGCTCGCCACCTTCGCGCTCATCCTGATCCTCAATGAAACAGTACGAATGATTTGGGGCTCGGACATGTCGCTGCCCACGCCACAGGCGCTTTCGGGTCCGGTGGAACTGCTGCCTGGTCTCTACTACCCCAGCTATCGGCTGATGATCATCGGCGTGGGACTGGTGATCGCACTGCTGCTTTGGTTTCTGGTCACGCGTACGCGCGTGGGAGCGCTGGTGCGGGCGGGGGCCTCCAACCGCGAGATGGCGATGGCCATGGGCGTCAACATCCGGGCACTGTTTACCGCGGTATTCGGCGTGGGCGCTGCGCTCTGCGCGGTCGCCGGGGCGCTGCTCGGGCCGCTACTCGCGATTCAGGTCGGCATGGGTGACAGCATTCTGATTCTGGCGTTTGTGGTCATCGTGATTGGCGGCATCGGATCCATTCGTGGCGCTTTCGTGGGATCGGTACTGGTGGGGCTTGTTGATACCTTTGGCCGCACCATGCTGCCGCATCTGTTTCGCGAACTGCTGCCGCCGCAGTGGGCCTCGGCAGCGGGACCGGCGGTAGCGTCCATTCTCATTTATGTGCTGATGGCGGTGGTGCTGTTTGTGCGGCCGCAGGGCCTGTTCGCGGCGCGCGGCTAATGATGCTGCCGCGTTTTTCCTCAAATCAGTCAGGGCGCGCGGTCTTATGGCTCCTGGTGCTGGTAGCGGCCATTGCGTTGCCCTTCGTGTTTCGCTCGCAGGGCCTGGACTTTTACACCAGCATGCTCAGCCGCATGCTCATTTATGGTCTGGCGGCAGTCAGCCTGAACCTGATTCTGGGTTACGGCGGGCTGGTGTCGTTCGGGCACGCAGCCTTCGTCGGGGTAGGCGCCTACACGGTGGGCATCCTTATTCATGAGGGCACCCCAAACGGCTGGATCGGCTTTGCAGCGGCCATTCTGGTGTCGGCACTGTTCGCGCTTGCGATCGGCGCCATTTCCCTTCGAACCCGCGGCGTCTACT
>SYIM01000292.1 GCA_005798775.1 Burkholderiales bacterium | reverse complement strand
GCCGCCGAACGGCACCTCGGGCAACGCGAGGCCAAGGTGATTGATGGTGACCATACCCGCTTCGAGTTCGGCGGCGATGGCCTGCGCGGTCTTTGCCGAGCGGGTAAACGCGTAAGAGGCAAGACCAAACGGCAGACGATTTGCCTCGGCAACTGCGTCTTCGAAGGTTGCAAACGGATTGATGACGGCGAGCGGACCAAATGGCTCTTCGTTCATGGCGCGCGCCGATCGATCGAGTTCGGTGATCACGGTGGGCTCGAAGAAGTTGCCCTGGCTGCCGATACGGTGGCCACCGGTCTGGATATTGCCGCCCGCCTTGCGTGCATCTTCAACATGCGCGTCCATGGCAGCAGGACGGCGCGGATTGGCAAGCGGCCCCATCGATACACCTTTCTCAAGCCCGTTACCGACGCGAATTGCCTTGGTGTGTTCAACAAAGCGTTCAACGAACTGCTTGTAGACACCTTCCTGGACGAGAAAACGCGTGGGCGATACACACACCTGGCCAGCATTGCGGAACTTGCTGCCCGCCATCGTGCGCGCTACCGCGTCGGCATCGACATCATTGAAGACGATGACCGGCGCATGGCCCCCCAGTTCCATGGTGGTTCGCTTCATGTGAAGGCACGCGAGCGCAGCAAGCTGCTTGCCCACCGGGGTGGATCCGGTAAAGGTGATTTTCCGGATGACCGGATTCGGGATCAGGTATTGAGAAATTTCGGCGGGCACGCCGTAGACCAGCCCCACCACGCCAGCGGGGATGCCGGCGTCAACAAAGCAGCGGATGAGTTCAGCCGGCGACGCAGGCGTTTCTTCCGGTGCCTTCACGATGATGGAGCAGCCTGTGGCCACGGCTGCTGAGAGCTTACGCACCACCTGGTTGATGGGGAAAGTCCAGGGCGTGAAGGCGGCCACCGGGCCCACCGGCTCGCGCAGCACGAGTTGATAGATTCCTTGAGCGCGTGCGGGGACCACGCGCCCATAGGCCCGCCGCCCTTCCTCGGCGAACCAGTCAATGATGTCGGCACCCGCGAGCACTTCGGCCTTCGCCTCACCGAGCGGTTTGCCCTGCTCCATGGTCATGAGCGTCGCGATTTTCTCAGCGCGCTCCCGGAACAGATCAGCGGCCTTACGCATCATCTTGTAACGGTCAAACGCACCGGTCTTGCGCCATACCTGAAAGCCTCGCGAGGCGGCCTCCAGCGCACGGTCAAGATCGGCCCGCTCAGCCCGTGCGACGGTGCCGATGGTTTCACCGGTGGCGGGGTTGACAACGGGAAGTGACTGGCCGGCTGCGGCATTGCACCATTGGCCATCGATCAGGAGCTGGACGTTGGGGTACATGAATGGAATTCCTTGGTTCACAGACAAAACCGAATTATGAACCTTCCGCATGAGGCCGGTCACCCGAGACGACTTCGAACTGCCCGCCTTACAATTTCCTGAAAACGCCCTGATAGCGAGCAAATATGTTTGCCAAAGACTGCTGGTATGTCGCTGCGTTAGCGCGCGAGGTCGACCGCACGCTTCTCGCACGCACCATTGCCAATGAGCAATTGATTTTTTATCGGACCGAAGCCGGGCAGCCCGTGGCGATGCTCGACCGGTGCCCGCATCGGCTGGTGCCCTTATCGGCTGGAAAGCTGGTCGGCGACGCAGTGCAATGCGGCTATCACGGTATCACCTTCAACCATGATGGACGCTGTATCAAGGTTCCTGGTGAGCACCAGATCTCGCCAAAATTCTGCTCCACGGTTTTTCCAGCGGTCGAGCGCTGGGGCTTCGTATGGGTGTGGCTGGGTGACCCCGCTGCGGCCGATGAATCGAAGCTGCCGCAGGATTTTCACTGGGGGACCGAGCCGGAATGGACGCCCCTGTCGGACTCACTGCGTGTTGAGGGAAACTATCAGCTGCTCGTTGACAACCTGCTTGATCTGTCTCACGAAGCGTTCCTGCATATGGGAACGATCGGCAACGCGGCAGTGGCCGAAACGCCGGCCGAGATTACGATTCGCGGCGACTTCGTGCAGGTCGCACGTTTCATGAAGGATTGTCAGCCGCCCAAACTCTTCGTGCGCGCGGCGGGTTTCAATACCAACATTGATCGCAGGCAACGAATTCTCTTTACCCCACCCTGCTATGTGGTGATCGAGGTGGTTGCAGTCCCGACCGGCACCCAGGGCGAGGAGCGGCGGCTCGCGTGGTGGGTGTTAAACGCACTCACCCCTGAAACCGAACGCACGACCCATTACTTCTGGGGGCTGCCGCGCGGTTTTGCGCATGACGACGCGGAGCTCACGGAGATGTTGCGTGCCGGGATCTTCAAGACCTTCGAGGAGGACCGCGTGATGATCGAGGCGCAGCAGCGCATTCTGGATCGGGTATCGCTTGATACGCGGACGGTCTATACGAAAGCTGATCAGGCGCCCGGGCGGGCGCGGAGCATGGTGTCGGCGATGATCGCGCTTGAGGCGAAACGGACACATCCAGGCCTTGATACCGGTGTCTGATCTGGCATCCGGTCAGGGGTCGACCACCACTGCTTCATCGGTGTTGAAGGAATCGGACAACAACTCGGGGGCACCTTCCCGCACGAGGATCATGTCCTGCACATGCCAGTGATCTTTATGGGGCTCCAGCGCGAGCACCATACCGGCTTCAAGCACAATGTCGGAACCGCGGCGTAATATCGGTTCCTGCTGATGCCACCATGCACCGACCCCATGGCCAATTAGCAGCGACTTGTAGCTCCAGCCGACACGCGCGTATTCGTTCATCACAAAATCAAACAGATCGCCGACTCTGGCGCCAGCCCGACATCGATCAATCGCCGCGCGATAGATCTCGAGGTTGAGCGCGTAATCCCGTCGCTGTTGCGCGTCAGGCTGACCCACAATGACATTACGCGACTGATGCCCGGGGTACCCGTTCAGATAACACACGTAGTCGGTGCGGATGACATCGCCCCGCTCGATGACCAGATCGCTCTCGCCAGCATAGGGGATCGTGTTGCGATGGGAGTTCAAAATGCCATGCGCCCATTCGAATCCCGCCCGAAGCGACGTTGCGATTATGTCGGCATGGATCTTCCGCTCGGTGTCGCCCGCGCGAATCCGCCCGAACACCTCGCGGTACACGTCGTCTAGCAGCGCCGCCGCGCGCCGGATTCGAGAAACCTCTTCGGGAGTTTTGATCCACCGGACCCGGTTCATCAGCTCGGAGCAATCCACCATCTGGAGCGCGGGCAGAGCCCGTTCGATTTTTCCCCAATCGCGCGCGCTCACATAATCGTGCTCAATCCCTACCGTTGCGGCAGACAGTCCTTCATCCCGAAGAATCGCGATCAGCCGGTCATAGGGGGATTCAACATAGCCTTCGTAAAGCTCAACACGCTCGATGCCGCTATCACGCCGCACCAATCCGGCGGCCGTCTTGTTAGCGATCACCAGGGGCTTTCCCTGCCGTGGCCAAACGAGCAGAACCCCTCGCGCTGAATCGGTCAGGTCCTGAAGCCGGGCGAGCGTGCCGGGAAACACAACCCCGGACAGATAGGTGAAGTTTTGACCCGAGCGAAGCACGAGGGCGTCTACACCTGCTTCATCCATCAAGCGTTCGAGCCGGGCGAAATTTGCAATCGAGTGGGGATAGATTGACATGACGAATTTCTCTGTCAGAACCGCCGAGGCTGAAACGGCAGTAACGCCTGGGTAACAATGGTTCGCAGCACCTCGACCACCGCAGCGTTGGCGGCTGGCGGCACACCATCGCACCAGGCTCTGAGTTCGCCGCTTCCGCCGTCAATCAGACCCAAACCCACCCCGACGTGAGCCAGTGCGAGTTCCTGCTCCGCGGTGTGGCACAGGGAGGGATCGCTTCGCAACAGGGCGAGGCCCGCCACGACGGCATGAGCGCCCATGTTGGAGGTGTTGGCGACCAACAAAACATCGGTGCTCACAGCAGAATAGACGCCCCCGCCGCAGGGGGTTCTTTCGCAGAAGGCGAATTCCGGAAGACGATCCATCATCTTTCGGTGAATGTTTCCGAAACCGATCTCGTTACCGCCATCGCCGATTCCGATGGTGGGGGCGCCCCGCTCTCTCGCTCGCTGAAACATCAGGTCTAGGTTTGCCCGGTGTGGCGCCCGAGACACCCCGGTGGCACCGTAGATGATCCCGTGGGGGTTACCGCCGAGCCGCTCGATCGCGCAGTAAACATCGAAGCTGGCTGCAAGCTCGCGCTGCATGGCCTCGTCACCCAAGCCGATCTCAATGACTCGGATACCTTCGCAACCGCTCAGGCTGCGAAGCAGTCCACGAAAAGGTTCGGCTGCGGCTGGGTCGGTAACGATCGTCACCTCATGCCCGATTCGCACCAGCGCTCGCGCGAGCACCACACTGCCGATCGGTCCGTCGTTCTCGCCGACCGGCATGTGCCCCGGAACGGCAGCGCCGCTCGCGATCAGCACCCTGCCCGGAGGGCCATTCAGAGCCAGCGCTACCGCTGCCACCAGTGGTAGCGGCGAAACGCTGCGAGCAATCTTATACATGGTCCATTTCAGACCACGGGGTAGCGTACCACTGCGCATTTCGACATTGATCAGCCGATCCATGTTGTCGAAAGCAATGTGGTCGATCGTTGGCGTGTTCATCACATCGAACCTCAGTCGGCCCTGGCGCCCGACGCCTGGATCAGTTGACGCATGCGGGGAACCTCCGCCCGCACCATCGCCGCGAATTCAGCAGCGCCGGACCACATTGGATCCAGACCGGCCTGAGTGAGTTTGTCCGCGACATCGCGACTCTCAAGCGCCTTACGAACTTCGCCATTCAGACGCTCAACAATCAATGCGGGCACCCCTCGCGGCGCAAGCAGCCCATACCAGGTGATGAGCTCATAGCCCGGAACGAATTCGGCAATCGCGGGCACATCGGGCAGCGATGGCACGCGCTTCGGGCTGCTGATGCCAAGCGCCTTCAGCTTCCCGGCCCGGACATGGGGCATCGCCGAGGGCATGGTGTCGAAAGCCATCGTGACATGACCGGCCAGCAGATCGGTCATTGCCGGCGCAGCGCCCGTGTACGGCACATGCAGGATGTCGGCTTTGGTCATTGACTTGAACAGCTCACCGGCCATGTGCTGCAGCGAACCGGCGCCCGCGGAGGCAAAGGTCATCGATACCCCAGGCCGCGGGGCCCGGAGCATTGCCAGCAGTTCCTGCAAAGACGACACCTGCAGACTTGCATTGACCACTAGAATGGCGGGCGTGGTGGCGAGCGGTGAAATCGCTACAAAATCAGCGATCGGGTCATAACCGGGCTTGCTGTAGAGACTGGGGTTCACCGCATGGGTGGCGGTGCTGCCCAGCACCATCGTGTAGCCATCGGGTGCGGCCCGGGCGGACGCCTCGGTGCCGACCACGCCGCCAGCGCCGGCCCGATTGTCGATCACCACAGGCTGGCTCATCTGCTCGGCAAGCTTTTCGCCAATGATTCGGGCCACGCGGTCCGTTCCGCCCCCCGGCGGATAAGGAACAATGATGCGAAGCGGTCTGGACGGGAAATCTTGAGCCCCCACGGGGGCTGCGGCCGCAGCGAACAAGAGCGCCGACAGCATGGCGGTGAGCAAATATTTCATCTGAGATTCCTTGTGCGAGCCAGTAAGGCCGCATTAAATGGTCTTATTAAAGGCCTGTGCGTTCACGAGATGACCTCGATCTCCGGATTCAAATCTCAGGATGTTGTCGAAGGCCCCGGAAAAAAATGCCTCGAAATTAGCCTGTTCAACAAACCCGATATGCGGTGTGGCGAGCACATTGGCCCTGCGCAGCAATGAATCATCCGGATCGATGAGCGGTTCATAGTCGAAGACATCCACCGCGGCGGATCCTGGTCGACCGGCGTCCAGCGCCTGCTCGAGCGCACCGGGCGCGAGCAGGCCGGCGCGGGCGGTATTCACGAACAAGGCATCGGGCTTCATCTTCATCAGGTCGGCCGCTTTAATGAGGTGTTCTGTCTCGGGCGTCAGCTTCAGATGGACGCTCACCACATCAGACCCAGCAAGAAAATTCTCGAGCGACGGCGCACAGTCGATACCGGCCTGGCGGGCGCGCTCCAAGCTGCTGGGACGACCCCAGACCTGGACTTTCATACCAAACGCCCGTCCGTACTGGGCCACCTGCTGGGCAATCTTTCCAAAGCCCCATAGGCCAAGGGAACGGCCATGGAGTTGACGACCGATCGTAGCCTGCCACCGCCCCTGATGCAGCGATTCGATCTGGCTTGCGAGCTTGCGCTCGGAGGCGAGAATCATCGCCCAGCAGAGTTCGGCCGTGGCATGACCGGCTCCCCGGCTTGCAGCGACTGCAATGCCGCGCGCGCTGCAAGCCGCAACGTCAAGGGTGCCAGGAAGCGCGCCCGCACAACTGATGATTCGTAGAGCGGGCGCAAGATCCAGCACCGATGCATCGACGGTGGAGCGCTCGCGAATCAACACCAGTGCGTGCGCGCCCGCAAGCCGTTCGGCCCACTGGCTAAGCGATGTCGCTGGCGTGCGGTGTATCAGTACTTCGTGAGCCGAGACGGTGCCCCAGGCATTCAGATGTCGGGCGCTGTCTGCGTAGTCGTCGATGATCACAATTCGCATGGCGATCCTTGTAAACGATGGATGCTGAGCCGGCCAAGCGCTGCGGCGATGCGCTCAAGAACTCATGTCCGCACGCGCCCGGTTCCCGCGCGATTTTCAACGACGTCACCAAACTCCCGCGAGCTTGTAACCTCCTGGCGCGCCTGATCTACCGATTGCGCAAACTCCTGGATACGGGCTCGCCGACTCTCGAGGACAAGCCGTTTTGTCAATTGCATGGCAAGAGCGGAATTAATGGCCAGCTGGCGCGCGAGTTTCAGCGCGTCTTCAAACGCGTGATCAGCCAGCTGATGAACAAGACCAATCGCCATCGCTTCCTGATCATCAAGAAGCCGGCCTGTCAGCATCAAATCAAGCGCCCGGGCTTCACCAATCACTCCGGGCAGCGTGATCGCACTGATCCCGGAAAGCATGCCGTGCTGGACTTCCGGAAAGCCCATTCGCGAGCCGCGAGAAGCGACACGAAAATCGCAATGAATCGCGAGGGTAAGACCAAACCCAACTGTGAAACCGTGCAGCGCTGCAACGATCGGCTTTTCAAAGGGCGCAGACACTCCTGGGATCGCTGCCATCAGCGTTTCTGTGGTCACCATCCGCCCGGAGCGACGCATTTCCTTAATATCGGAACCTGCCGAAAAACCACGATCACCTGCTCCACAGAGCACGACTGCACGGACCGATGAGTCGCTCGCCGCCTGCGCCCAAACCTCACCCAGACGTTCCTTGGCGGGTACATCCAGCGCGTTCAGCACGTGAGGACGGTTGAGCGTGACCACTAGTACACCGTCGTCTTGCTGCGAGGTCAGAATGCCATGGGACATTGATGCTCCTGTTTCTACTCGGACAGGTCTGGGGTTTCGCTCGATGGGGCAACGCGTTGACCACCCCGCAGCAGATTGCGACTATACGGGGCGACACCCTGATCGACAACCAAACCGCGCGCTGGCCCAAGCAAGGAACCAGACTTGAAGGCGATCATCCTCGAAGCATTTGGCGGTCCCGATAATTTGATCACTCGGGACGTTGCCGAGCCGAAACCCGAACCATCAGATGTCGTCGTACGCGTACACGCTGCGGGGGTTTGTCACCACGATGTACTGCATCGCGCAGGAAAGCTACCTGGGGCAAAAACTGGGGTGGTACTGGGCCATGAAATCGCGGGCGAGGTTGTCGCCTTAGGGTCCGCCGTGACGAGTCGCGCGATCGGCGACCGTGTGGTGGTGTATCAGCGGAGATTCTGTGGCGTGTGCCGAAGTTGTCTGATCGGACGTCAAGACATGTGCAGGGCTCTGAGCGCACCAGCGATCGACACCGAGGGGGGTTACGCCGAGTTGATCGCTGTGCCCGCGTCCATGACGATCCCATTCCAAGCAGGAATCGACTGGTCGTCTGCGGCGTTGGCCTGCTGCCCGATCGCAACCAGCCTGCGCGCAGTTCGCAGCGTCGGTCAGATTCAGCCAGGTGACACCGTGGCCATCACGGGAGCAAGCGGGGGCCTGGGCGTTCATCAAATACAGATCGTCCGCGCGCTCGGTGGTGTGCCGATAGCGATCACCAGCAGTCCGGATAAGGCCACCTTTTTGCGTGAATTGGGCGCAACCGAAGTTGTCGTATCACCCGACTTGGCGTTCGCCTCAGAAATTTGGCGCCTGACTGGCAAGCGTGGTGTGGATCTCGTCATCGACAATCTTGGCCAGACACTTGCGCAGTCCGTACGTTGCGTCACAACCGGCGGAGCCGTTGTCGTGCTTGGCAATCTTGATCAATCGGTAGCGCCCATCCAACCTGGGCTTCTGATCGCACGGCGTGTCAGAGTTCAGGGGTCTGGCATGGCGCCAATCGACGAGGTCAGACAGGCGCTTGCCATGATCGCAGCGGGATTGATCAACCCCGTGATCTCTGCCGTACTGCCCTTTGATCGTGCGAGAGATGCGCACCGGCTGCTCGACACACGACAGACAAACGGGCGGGTCGTGATGCAGGGCTGGTGATCATGTCGATCGCAGGACTCCTGCGCGCAGCCGCACAAAAATGGGGTACGCGCACGGCTGTGCGAACCCCCCTGGGTGACCGCAGCCTGGACTTCCAGACTTTCTGCGAAGCATGCCTTGGGTTCGGTTCTCGGTTACAGCAGTTTTCTGTCGACCGCGGAGATCGGATTGCCCTGATCGGCGATCAGCACTTTGATTACCTGATTGCAGACTACGGCGTAATGGCTGGCGGCCTCGTGCGCGTGCCGCTTGACCCAGCACTGTCAGCGCCCGAACTGGCTGCACAGGTCGGCGATGCCGGAGCCAGGCTGATCCTTTTTAGCCACTCGCGACGGGAGCTCGGTCAAGCAGTCGCTACGCTCGCACAGTTGCCCATTCAGAGCATCGAGGAAACCGTGCGCGAGGTCTTGCACTCCTCCGCTCGCTCGTCAAACGATGCAGACCCCGCTCGTGACGATATCGCGTCGCTCAACTACACAGGCGGGACCTCGAGCGAACCCAAAGCGGTTGTATTGAATCATGGCGCGCTCCGGGCGGCAGTTCAAAACATCGTGCTTGCGCGCGGCGCTGGGGCGGGCGATTTAATGCTAAACGTTCGGCCCCTCTGGCCAATCGCCGCGATTGTCGTGCTTGCACACCTCTGCGCAGGAGGTACCGTCATCACGGCGGAAAGTTTTTCCGCAGAGCGCTTCCTGTCTTTGGTTGAGCAAACCGGCGCAAGCTTCACCAGTCTTGTTCCAACACACCTGGTGAGAATGCTGCGCGAGGCGGATCGCGGCGCACTGACCGTACTGCGATCACTTCGATCAATCGATGTAGGCGCCGCCGCGATTCCGCCGGAAACATTCGCTGAACTTATTGACCTGATTGGCCCGAAGATAGGCGTGCTCTATGGGTTGACCGAGGCGCCATGGAGTTGTTACCAGCCGCCGACCGATGTCATGGAGGACTCGGCCCTCAACCCCAGCCGATTACGCAGTGCAGGCCGCGCCGTTTTCGGGTGTGACATCGCGATTGACGATGCAAGCGGCCCACCCCGTCCATCCGGTGAGGGAGAGATCCTCATTCGAGGCGCGCATTTGATGAGCGGATATTGGAATAAACCCGAACTTTCGACCGCTACCCTTCGCGGTGGCTGGCTACACACCGGCGACCTGGGGTTCATTGACCAGCAGGGGCGACTTACCGTAACAGGTCGCCTGAAGCTGATGATCCGTACGGGCGGAAAATCGGTGTCTCCGGGCGAAGTTGAGCAGGTGATCCGGCAATTTTCGGGAGTAACCGACGCAGCGGTATTTGGCCTGCCCGACCCAGAGTGGGGGGAAATCGTGGCGGCAGCCATCACTGTTGAGGCGGACCAATCGATTAACCACGCGGAACTCGCTGCTCACTGCGCGGCACGACTGTCCCCGCACAAACGACCCAAGCGCATCCAGACGATTGCAGCCCTGCCTCGTTCGCACTACGGTAAGGTGCAACTGTCCCGGCTACGGGAGATCTTCGAGAATCTGGAAAATGGCTTGACCTGACTACGACTCACTGTTTCTGAATATTTCCATTGCGAACGATGTCGGCGTACATCGCCTGTTCTTTCCTGGAAAAGTCAACGAATTGTGCGCCGGCGAGTCTCCCGGGTTCCAGCCCCTGAGACTCTAGCCACTTGATGAATTCCGGCGATGCACTGACGCTTGCCACCGCTTTTTCAAGGTTGCCAGCCACCGCGGGCGGAAGGGTGCCCGGCCCCCACAGGCCATACCATGTAAAAAACTCGAATCCGGGCATGCCAGCTTCTGCGAAGGTGGGCACATCCGGTGCAAGCGGGCTTCGACTAGGTCCTGCGAGTGCGAGCGCCCGCACCTTGCCGCTGCGCGCCAGGGGTAAAGAAGTCACCAGCGGATCGAAAATCCCGCTAATCTGTCCTCCCACAAGATCGGTGAAGGCGGGCGCTGTTCCTTTGTAGAGCAAGACAGGAATGGATAAGCCACCCCTCAATTTGAAAGACTCCGCGCCAAGATGGCCGGCAGAGCCATAACCTCCGGTCGCGAGGTTGTGGGCCTCGGGCCTCGCCTTGGCGTTGGCGAGAAACTCCTGAAGGGACTGACCGGTTGCCGGATTGGTGATGAACAGCAGGGGCCCTTTCGCAATGAGAGCGATCCCTGAGAAATCCCGAATCGGATCAAAAGGCGGCTTCTGCGCGGCCACGACGGGATTCACAACGAAGGTCGAAGCGCTGAAAAGGACCGTTAATCCATCCGGGGCCGACTTACCGACAACGTCAGCTCCGATGTTGCCCGATGCGCCCGGCCGGTTCTCGACAATCGCTGACTGCCCCAGCACGCGGGAAACCTGTTGTGCAAACGCTCGCGCCACGACATCGACCCCGCCACCCGGTGCGAAAGGAACGATGATCCTGAGCGTACGATCAGAGGCGGTCTGAGCAGCAGCGGTCAGCGACACCAGCGCAAGCGCAGTCGCAGCCGCAAGAAAGCGAATCCTCACGGGTTTCTCCCAGGGTTTCCATTCAATGAGTCGAACGTTCAAGAGGGATCGTAGCAGCTACATGGCCTTCGAGGATCAGCGCTGTGCCGGGTGGATCTCCACCACCCGCCCGCTTCTCGCCGCCTGCGCCACGGCTTGTACCACCCTCAGATTCTGTAAGCCGTCTCGCGCGCTCACGCGCGGCTCTGCACGGCCGCGAATCACCTCGACAAAATGCGCCATCTGCTGCTCGAGCGGATCCACCTGCTCGGGTTCGATGACGGACATTGCGAGCGGCTTGTGCCAGGAGCGGCCCGGCTCATCGAGGTAGCGCTGGACGCGCAGGGTGGGGATCGACAGCGACCCCATCGTGCCTGCAATGAGACAGCTATCGTCGCGGCTCGTATGACCGGGATTGAACCGAGGGTCTTCGCCCGAGGTGTGTTCCCAGCTGCGATCAGACGCAGCCGTGTCAGAAATCATCACCGTGCCGAGCGCACCGCTTTCAAAACGGAGCGCAATCGCGGCGCTGTCCTCCACCGCGAACCCCCGGGTCGCGTTCGAGGTAAAGGCCTGAACCGCCGTGATCTCCCCACATAACGCCCGCAGGCTTCCGACCTCATGGATAAGGTTCAGCAAAATCGGGCCGCCCCCGGGCTCGCGCCGCCACCGGTAAGGACCATCGTAGTAGCCCTCGTTATCGGGCTTGTAGAACAGGATGGTCGTGGTCGCGGCCACAATTCGCCCGAGCACACCGCTACGAACCACCTCTGCCGCGCGCGTCATGATTGAACTGTGGAGCCGGTGATGACCTACGAGAATCGGAATGCCGGCCTTGCTGGCCGCTTCGCACAAGCGCGCCCCAGCCTCCACGCTATCGGCAAGCGGTTTTTCTACCATCGATGGAACGCCCGCCTCCACGCAGGCCAGCGCATGGGGCACGTGCAGGGCGTTGGGCGAACTGATCACCACGCCATCGGGGCGGTCCGCTTCGAGCAGATCAGCGAGATCAGTAAAGTGCGGCACGCCCAGCTGCCGGGCCTGCTCCATGGACGCGGGCGATGGGTCGGCGAGCGCCACCAGCCGGGCGGCGCCAGGCATGCGCGCAATCATTTCAATGTGGCGACGGCCAATCTGGCCCGCGCCCGCTACCGCTATCCTGACTGGCTGCACGGTCTGGTCTCCCGGAATTTGCGCACCAAGGGTGATCGCAGGCATATGTGATGGCATTCTAGCGACCACGCGGGCGGCCTTGCGCCGACAAACCCGCAGTGTGCGTTGCCAGCCGAGGAAAATCCGCCATGAAAATTCTTGCTGCCGTTGCACGCGGCCGGTCCGAGCCGCTCGGATTCGAATCGCTCAATCTGGCCGAGCCGGCTCACGACGAAATCCTGGTAAAACTGGTCGCAAGCGGTGTCTGTCACACCGACCTGCGGGCGATCGAAGTCGAAGGCATGGTACCCAAGCCGATCGTACTGGGTCACGAAGGCGCCGGAATCGTGGAGGCCGTGGGAAGCGCGATCACCAAGGTGAAGCCTGGGGATGCCGTTCTGCTCACCTTCGACTCCTGCGGCAGTTGCCCGTCCTGCAGCGCGCGAGCGCCGTCCTACTGTCAACACCTGCTCGCACGCAATTTTTCAGGTAAAAAGCCATCGGGCAGCATCCCCTATACCGATGCAAGCGGCGCGCCCGTCTTCGGCAATTTTTTCGGGCAATCGTCGTTTGCAACCCATGCGCTCTGTCGCAGCAGGAATGTGGTCAAGGTTGCGGCCGGCGCGCCGCTCGATCTGCTCGCGCCTTTGGGCTGCGGCATCCAGACAGGGGCCGGCGCGGTCATGCGATCGCTCAAGGTGGGCGATGGCCAGTCGATTGCGGTGTTTGGTACAGGCTCTGTGGGATTGAGTGCCATCATGGCCGCACGGATTGTGGGTGCAGATCCGATCATTGCAATTGATGTTCATCCTGCACGACTGGCAGCGGCGCGTGATCTGGGTGCCACTCACACGATCGATGCGTCGTGCGAAGACGTGGCCGCCCGACTGCGCGAGATCACGGGCCACGGGGTGAAGTTTGCAATCGAAACCTCGGGGCTTGCGCGCTCGGTCAAGACCGCAGTTGAGTCGCTCGCCCCGCTCGGAACCTGCGGCGTGATCGCCGCAACTCGCGAACCCGAAGTTGGCATCGTCACCCGGCAATTGATGGTGGGTGGCCGATCGATTCGCGGCATTGCCGAGGGCGACAGCATTCCCGACGAATTCATCCCCGAGCTGGTCGAGCACTACGCGCGCGGCCGCCTGCCGCTCGAGCGGCTGGTCACACATTTCCCCTTCGAGCATATCAACGAGGCCATTCACGACGCGCATGGAGGCGCGGTGATCAAGCCGATTCTGCGCATGGGAAACCGCTAAGCGCTCATCACCGACCCGCCGCCTGTCCTCAAACAGTCTTTCAGGATCGCCTGCGCCTCAGGAACGGACTTTCTGCTTGATCGTTGTACACAAACGCTTACCATCGGCAAAACGCCCGCCACCATCCACAGGAGCCCCCCATGTCGCGCTATCTGATTCGCACCGCTGACGTGCCGGGTTATCACCCCGCCAACCATACTGGTACCACCAACCGCCGTCTGATCGGGCCTGAAACGGTGGGCGCCAAGCAGGTGGAAATGCTCTTGGGCGTGATTGAAAAAGGTCAGGGTGCCCTCCCCCATGCACACCCTGGCATTGAACAAATCTGCTACCTGCTCGAGGGGACGGCAACGGCGCAGGTAGGCGACGAATCCTTCGAGATGCAGGCGGGTGACACCTGCTTTTTTCCGGCAGACGTGATGCATGTCTTCACGGTCACCAGCGATACGCCGGTCAAGCTTCTCGTGATCTACGCGCCGCCCTATGGCGAATCGCCCGACAAGGTGATCCGGCCACCGGCTGCTTGATCGCAGAACGCGAACCGCGAAGCGGCGGGTGCATTGGGTACGCAAGCCAACACGGCCATTCCAGGCGCTGGCGAATCGCTGCCACGCGTTGAAGATGATCATCTCCTGAGGGGTCGAGGGCGCTTTGTTGGCTCCCTTCATCTGCCCGGGATGGCGCATGCGGTCGTCCTCCGTTCAATGCATGCGCGGGCGCGTCTTCACGACGTCGACACCGTAGCGGCACGAAAGATGCCTGGCGTACTGGGCGTATTCACCTCGGACGATCTGCTGGCATCGGGCATCTCGCCCATCGGTTTTCATGCGGCAGTCCCTTCCGAGAGCGGGGGCGAGATGTCCGCTCCGCCGCGCCATGCGCTTGCCCGTAACGAGCTTCGCCACGTGGGCGAGCCGATCGCACTGGTGGTGGCCACCAGCCGCTATGCAGCGCTTGATGCTGCCGAGCGTATCGAGGTCAAGGCCGAGCCGCTACCCGCGGCATCCGGCCTTCCCCAGACGCTGGAGCCCAACGCGCCGCAGCTCTGGCCCGGGGCGCCCGGCAACATCGTCGGACGCTATGAATATGGCGACGCCCAAGCCGTCGCAGAGGCGATGCACTCCGCCGCCCACGTTGTGCGACTGCGTATCGTCAATCAACGCGTTGCACCCACCGCTATGGAGCCGCGCGGCGCGGTGGGTGTCTGGCACGCCGATCAGCAACGGTTCACGCTACACGCAGCCAGCCAGACCCCGCACCTTACGCGCCAGCTGCTTGCGCCCGTGCTTGGCGTGCCGGAGTCCGCGATTCATGTGAAGGTGGGTGATATTGGCGGCGGCTTTGGCAGCAAGGTATCCATTTATCCCGAGGATGTGCTCGTCCTCTATGCCGCGCGGGAGTTGAGATGCCCGGTACGCTGGGTGGCCGATCGCAGCGAAAGTTTTCTCTCAGACATGCACGGCCGGGACCATCTGAGCGAGTGCGAACTCGCACTCGACGCAGCGGGGCGGTTCCTTGCCCTCAAGGTCCGCGACTGGGCAGACATGGGCGCTTACATCAGCTTCTTTGGCGCTGCCATCGCCACGCGAACGGGCAATCGTGTGGCAAACGGCGCCTATCACATCCCCTTCATTCACGCGGAGATTCGCGCGGTGCTGTCGAACACACCGCCCACCGGGCCCTACCGAGGCGCGGGCCGCCCGGAAACCGTATACCGACTCGAACGGCTGATTGATGTGGCGGCGCGAAGGATGGCGATCGACCCTGCGGAACTGCGGCGACGAAACCTCATCCGCCCGGATCAGATCCCCTACACCAACGTGGTCGGCCAGACCTACGACAGCGGACGTTTCCCTGCGGTGCTGGCTCAGGCACTGACACGCGCAGACTGGCATGGGTTTGAAGGGCGGCGCACTGCCGCGCAAGCGCGCGGACGGCTGCGAGGCCGCGGAATCGCCTATCACATCGATTCCACAAGCGGCATCACGCCGAGCGAAACCGCCACCCTGTCACTCGAGGCCACCACGGTCACCGTGCGGTCGGGCACACAGGCAATGGGCCAGGGACTTGAAACCGCTTACACGCAACTGGTGGCTGCCAATCTGGGCGTGTCACCGGAACGGGTGCGCATCATCCAGGGCGATACCGACCGGGTGTCATCGGGCGTTGGCAGCTACGGCTCGCGTTCGCTCTACATCGGTGGCGCAGCCATCGTACAGGCCACACGGACACTCCTCGAGCAACTGGGGCTCGCAAGCCCACCCGCACACAATCAGATTTTTTCGATCGCGGAAAGCGTAGGCAAGCCTGGGTGCAGCGTAGCGGCCACCGCGACCTCGCCCTTCTGTTTTCCGAACGGCTGCCATATCTGCGAGGTAGAAATCGATCCCGCCACCGGCGAGGTGAGCATCGAGCGCTATACCGCGGTCGATGATGTCGGGACGGTGATCCATCCGGTCATCGTCGAGGGTCAGACCTGGGGCGCAGTGGTACAGGGACTCGGTCAGGCACTGCTCGAGCACGTGGTGCACGACCCCGACTCGGCGCAGCTTCTGACCGGCTCACTCATGGACTATGCGCTTCCGAGGGCGACGCTGCTGCCCGCCATGGACACGCTCCTCGACCAGAAGGCGCCCTCCACCACGGGAATCCTGGGCGCCAAGGGTGCGGGGGAAGGCGGGGCGCTGGGTGCGCCGCCCGCTGCGGTCTCAGCGGTTATGGACGCTTTAAGCGAATTCGGAACCGAACACATGGATATGCCTTTACTGCCGGAGCGGATCTGGCGAATCATTCACTCCAAGCACTAACAGGAGGAGCCATGCACAACAAATCCCGTCGCAGTTCACTGAAACTGCTTGGAGCGGCAAGCGCCGCAATCGCCGCGCCCGCCATCGCCCAGGGTCAACAGACCATCCGGGTGGCGATTGGCGCAAGCCACCCCCTTAACAACATCTTCGTCGGAATGATGAAAGAGGTGTTCCAGGCCGAGGTGGATAAACGGCTTGCGGGCACACGCTTCAAGATCGAGTGGCGTGAAGCCTATGGCGGCACCCTATACAAATTCCAGGAAACGCTGAGTGCCGTGCGCGACAACATCGTCGACATCGGCTGGGTGGGCTCCATCTTTGAGCCCACCGCCATGCCCTTGCACAACGTCACCTATTTCTCACCGTTTGCCACCGATAACCTGCCGCTCGTGATCTCGATCATGGATGGGCTGCACGACAAGGTGCCTGCGCTTCGCCAAACCTGGGAGACCAATAATCTCGTCTATCTGGGTGGAAGTGGCGTCGAAACCTACCATCTCTGGACCACACAGCCGGTGACCTCGCTTGCCTCGCTGAAAGGACGTAAGTTTTCAACGCCTGGTGCAGTAGCTACCTTTCTGCAAGGCACGGGAGCCGTGGCGGTCAATTCGCCAATCCCCGCGTTCTATACAGATATCAAGTCGGGCGTGACCGACGGGGCGGTGTCCTTCTCCACTGCGATCCTGGGCCCCCGGGTATACGAGGTCGCCCCCTATTTCACTCGCGTGGGTATCGGCGCACAGTATGTTGGCGGGCTCGCCGCGAATCGCTCGGCGTTCGGCAAACTGCCACCGGAAGTCCAGACCGTGATGCGCGAATGCGGCAAGCTTTACGCGGCAGCAGTAGGGCGTGTGTCAACTGAACGCTCAGACGCCTCGCTCGAGCAGATGACCAAGGCCGGCATGAAGGTCTCGTCGCTGTCGGCAGACGAGCGCCAGAAGTGGATCGACACCATGCCAAACGTTGCCGCGAACTGGATCAAAGCTAATCCCAAAGTCCCGGCACAGGATGTGCTGAAGGCCTGGATGGATGCGCTTCGAGCCGCCGGCGAAAAACCGGCCCGCGCCTGGGACAAGCTCTGAACGAATTGAGCCGTCATCATGTTTGATCGGTCTCTGCGAGCGCTGAGCGCGATCGGCATTGCCTGGATATTTGCGCTGATGCTGCTGGTCGGCGCGGATATCGTCAGCCGGTTCGCCTTCAACTCACCGATCAGCGGGGTGGCCGAGATCGCTGGGTTCTCGGTCATCGCCATCACCTTCCTCCAACTGCCTGCTGCGGTTCGCGATGGAAGGCTTGCGCGAGCCGATCTGGTGCTGCAGCGTATCCGTGAGCGTTCACCTGGGGCAGCCCAAACGATCGAGCGTGCCTTCGCATTGCTGGGTGCGCTCGTGTTCCTCGCGATCGCCTGGGCGGCTGCATCGGGTCTGGGGCATGCCTGGCGCACCAATGATCAGTTCGGTGCGCAGGGCGTGTTCACATTCCCGAAATGGCCAATCTGGCTGCTGGTGCTGTCAGGCAGCTTCGGTTGCCTCGCAGCATTCACCGCGCAGGTCGTTAGCGGGCCACCCGCGTCCAGCGGGCCGAAGCACGGAGAGTTCTGATGGATTTCGGTATCGGACTCCTGCTGGTGGGCCTGCTGATCGTGCTGGTGATGCTGGGTGCTCCGATCGGCGTCACGCTGATCCTGCTTGCGCTCTGCGGCACCTGGGCCTTGCGCGGTGACCTGGAAATCGCGATCCGGCTGGTAGGAAGCGGTGCGCTCACAAGCATCGCCGAGTATGTGTTTTCGGTCATCCCGCTCTTCGTGCTGATGGGAACACTGGTCAGTTTGTCGGGCGTCGGGCGCGACACATTCTCGGTCGCGCAGTGGCTGCTCCAGAGGGTGCAGGGGGGCTTAGGGGTGGCCACGGTCGCTGCTAACGCGCTGTTTGCCGCGGTCACCGGGGTGTCGGTGGCCTCCGCCAGTCTGTTCAGCCAGGTGGCTGTGCCGCCTATGCTGCGCTTTGGCTACAGCATGCGCTTTGCCGTGGGTGTTGTTGCGGGAAGTTCGATTCTGGGCATGCTGATTCCGCCCAGCATCCTGATGATCGTCTACGGTGTACTCGCCGAGGTGTCGATCGGACGCATGTTTCTGGCTGGCGTCATTCCTGGGATCGTGATGTCCATTGCGTTCATCATCATCATCGTGATGCTTGCGCGATTCAAACCAGGATTTGTCTTTGAGGAGGCCACCCAGTCGGCGGTGGAACAGCCCTCGGAAAATACACGCTCGGTGGTGACCAAGCTTCTGCCGATCACGCTTCTGATCGTGCTGGTGCTGGGCGGAATTTACGGGGGGGTGTTCACGCCCACCGAGGCGGGCGCGGCGGGCGCGCTAGGTGCGCTCGCGATCGCCGGATGGCGGCGCAGCCTCGATCGCAAGAGTCTGTGGGGGGTGCTGGTGGAAAGCGGGCACGTATCCGTAGGGATCCTGTTCCTGCTGATGGCTGCGAGCCTGTATTCGCGGATGCTCACCATGGCTGGCGTACCGGGGATGCTGGCCTCCTGGATCTCGGAGCTGGGCGCGGGCCCCTATGGCTTCTTTCTGGCCTACGTGATTTGCCTGCTCATCCTGGGCATGTTTCTCGATTCGGTATCGATCCTGCTGATCGTCACGCCCATCGCCGTGCCGATCGCGAAAAGCTTTGGCATTGATCTGGTGCATTTCGGAATCGTGTCAATCGTGGCGGTTGAGATCGGTCTGCTCACGCCGCCCTTTGGCCTTTCGGTCTTTGCGGTGCAAAGCGCCATCGGGACGGACCGCATCCGTCTGGAGACAATTTTCGCAGGATCGTTTCCCTTCGTTGCCACGATGTTCGTCGTACTGTGGCTACTGATCTTTTTTCCACCGCTTTCCACCTGGCTCGCCTACTGAGGCCAGGCAAACGTCATTCGATTCAAGGCAAGGAGTCCCTGCACAATGAGAACTGAAAACGTCAAGATCCCGATGCGTGATGGCGTGATGGGCGCGCACATCGCCTGGCCTGACAAGACGCCGGCTGGCGCCATCATCGCCATCATGGAAATCTGGGGGGTCAACGACACCATGCGGCGGCATGCACAGGAATTCGCTGAGGCCGGCTTCATCTGTCTGGTGCCCGATCTGTTCTGGCGGCAGGAACCGGGGGTCGAGCTTTACGACCGCAACCCCGAAGATGTGAGCAAGGCCTTCGACCTCTACTACGACTTTGACTACGACCTTGGGGTGCGCGACATGGAGGACACCATGGCGTATCTGCGCGAGATTCAGGGGGGCAACGGCAAGGTCGGAAGCGTCGGCTACTGTCTGGGCGGAAAGCTCTGCTATCTCATGTGCTGCCGCACCGATATCGACTGCGCGGTCGCCTATTACGGGACCTATATCGAGCACAACATCCGAGAAGCACCCACGCTTCATCGTCCCTTCATGCTGCATATGGCCATGAAAGACCGCTGGGTACAGGCTGAGGTCAATGAGCTTCTTGAGCGCCGCCTGTCACCGAATCCGCTGGTGACGATTCACAAATACCCGGAAGCCGACCACGCCTTTGCGAGACATGGTGGGCGCACCTGGAGAGAGGCCGAAGCGAACGAGGCGCTTGCGCACTCAGTCGGTTTTTTCTCAAAGTATCTGTAAGACGCAGAGTTGCGGTTGATGGGCACGCGTGTAAGGTCGGGGCCCGGTACGCGCAGGCCAGCCCCACCCGTCAGAGCGCCCGAATCATGCGCGCGATCGCAGTCGCCTCGCGCGCGAGCCGCGCAATGCCCGCCCAATCCCCACCCGCAATCAGATCGGAAGGCGCAATCCAGGTGCCGCCCACACGCTCGCAATTCGGTTCGCGTAACCAGTCGGCAAGCGCGTCAGCCCGCACGCCACCCGTGGGGATGAATCTCACATCCTGAAGCGGGCCCGCCATTGCTCGGAGCATCGCGATGCCCCCGGCCTGCGCGGCAGGAAAAAGTTTCAAGAGCTTAAAGCCGAGGGCGCGCGCAGCCATCACTTC
>SYIM01000291.1 GCA_005798775.1 Burkholderiales bacterium | reverse complement strand
CTCGGGCACCAAGCTCGCGCTGGAAGACGCCATTACCCTGCACGGGGCACTTTTATCGAAATTCGGTGCGGGTGCAAAAGCGGCCACGCCGAAGGCGATCGATAATGCGCTGGCCGCCTACCAGGAGGTACGCAGCCAGGAGGCGAGCCGCATCCAGCACTCGGCCAATGTGTCGCTGGTGTTCTTTGAAAGCGTTGCACGGTTCTGGAAGATGGACCCGGTGCAGTTCAATGTGTCGCTTCTCACGCGAAGCAAGCAGATTACTTACGATAACCTCCGGATGCGCGACGCCGGGCTGGTGGCCGATGCCACCCGCTGGTGGAATCGCAATGAGGCCAAGCGCCTGCGCATTCCCCAGACTGGTGCTGATCCGGTCAGCGGTCAGCGCACCGATACCCCGGCGTGGCTCGACGCGCCGCCCATGTTCGCGCCGTTCCGGCTGCGCGATCTGTGGTTGCCGAACCGGGTGGTGGTGTCGCCAATGGCCCAGTACTCGGCCGTCGACGGCGTACCCAATGACTGGCATCTGGTCCACTACGGATCGCGCGCTCAGGGCGGGGCAGGGCTGGTATTTGTGGAAATGACCTGCGTGTCGCCCGAGGGCCGGATCACGCCCGGGTGCACGGGGCTATGGAACCGCGAGCAGGCGCAAGGCTTCAGACGCATCGCCGATTTTGTGCATGCGAACACCGCATCGAAGCTCTGCATGCAGCTGGGGCACGCGGGTCGGAAGGGCTCCACCCAGGTGGGCTGGGAAGCCATGGATATGCCGCTTGCTGACACCCACCGCAACTGGCCGCTCATTGCGCCCTCGCCGGTTGCCTACCGCGATGGAGTCAACCAGGTGCCGCGCGAAATGAATCGCGCTGACATGGATGACGTGATCGCGCAGTTTGTACGTGCCACGAAGCTCACGGTTGAGACCAATTTCGACATGATCGAAGTGCACATGGCGCACGGCTACCTGCTTGCAAGTTTTCTCTCGCCCATCACCAACTGCAGGACCGATCGCTACGGCGGCTCGCTCAAAAATCGTATGCGGTTTCCGCTCGAGGTGTTCGAGGCGGTTCGCGCCGCCTGGCCGCGCCAGCGCCCGATCAGCGTTCGCATCTCCGCAACCGACTGGATCGAGGGCGGCCAGAGCGCCGCGGATTCGGTTCAGGTTGCGCGTACGCTCAAATTGGCGGGCTGCGATCTGATGGACGTATCCACCGGGCAGACCGATCCGGCTGCGCGTCCGGTCTATGGCCGTATGTACCAGGCGGGCTTCTCCGAGCAGATCCGTCTGGAGGTGGGCATGCCCACCATGGCGGTTGGCGCGATCACCTCGGGCGATCAGGTCAACACGCTGCTGTTGTCGGGGCGCGCCGATCTGGTGGCACTTGCCCGGCCGCATCTGGCCGATCCATATTTCACGCTGCGGGCTGCAGCAGAGCAGGATTACCGCGGCGTGTCGTGGCCGCTTCAATACCACACCGGTGCAAGCCAGCTGCACAGTACGCTCGCGCGTGGCCGGCCCGACCCGCAGCGCGCGCGGGGCTCGCAGGGCAAGTGAGGAAACCAAAATGATACGACAGGCTGTGCTTGGCGGCGGCTGTTTCTGGTGCACCGAGGCGGTGTTCCTCGAGGTGAAAGGAGTCACAGTCGTGGAATCGGGCTACTGTGGCGGGCATGTTCAGTCTCCCACCTATGAGCAGATCTGCGATGGCAACACCGGCCATGCCGAGGTGGTGCGCATTGAATTTGATGATACTCGGATCAGCTTTCGCGAGCTGCTCGAGATCTTCTTTGTGATTCACGATCCGACCACGCCCAACCAGCAGGGCAGTGATGTGGGGCCGCAATACCGATCCGCAGTTTTCACGATGGATGATGGTCAGCGAGATGACGCGCAGGCCGTGATCGACACCCTCACGCGCAGCCGCGTGTTCGACGACCCTATCGTCACGGAAGTCACACCGCTTTCAAACTATTTCCCGGCTGAGGCCTATCACCAGCGTTATTTCGAGCGCAATCCCTGGCAGGGCTATTGCAGGATGGTGGTTGCGCCCAAGGTTGCCAAATACCGGAAAAGCTTCGGCTTGCGTTTTGCGCGAAGCTGATCATGTCTGCGCAGCTGCCGCCTCGGCGATGGCCTGCGCCAGCCGGTCAATCGTGAGGGGCGCACAGCCCTCTGCCTTGTTGTTGGCAATCACGGTCACCATACTTCCGGCACGAAGCGTGGCAGCCGCCCGGGCGGCAAGAAGGCTACGGGTCGGCAGGTCTTCATCCACCAGCCGGTTGAATGGCGCGTACTGCTCGCGCGCGGCGTTGTAGCGCAGTCCCTGGTGCAGGTTCCAGCGCACGATCAGGGGGCCTGGCGCTATGGCATTGAGCGCGTCGAGGGCGCGCAGTTGCCGGTCGATCGGTGGCATTCGGTCATGCAGGCTCAAGCAGTAGTGAACCCCGGTGTCCGCGAGGGTTCGCATCAACCGTGGCGTGACCAGCGCCGGGTCGCGAAGCTCTACCGCATAGCAGGGGCCCTTCGGGAGCTGCGAAAGAAACGCGCCCAGCCGCGCGATCCAGCCGGGTGTGTCTGCGAGCCAAGCCGGCGGCAGCGGCGAGACCTGAAACACCAGCACGCCCGCCTTCTCGCCCAGCCCCTCCAGGCACGGCTCGACAAAATGGTTTGTCGCGGCAGTGGCGTCTAGATGGTGAGGGTTGGTGGCGCCCGGTCGGCCGGATTCATCACGAATCGTCGCGTCGGTGATGAGTTGTGGCGCCTTCACAAGGAAGCGAAACGAAGAGGGTACCTGTGAAGCGTAGTGCTCGAACTGGGCACGACTCATTGGCGAGTAAAAGCCGCGGTCGATCCCCACCGCGTTCAGCAGCGGGTGTTGCGAGTAGGCAGAAAGCCCCAGGCGTGAGAGCTTCGACTCGGGTAGCGCCTGATCGTAGATCAACCCCTCCCAGCCAGGAAATGACCAGGAGGAGGTACCCAGAAACAGATGGGCGTCGAAGGGCGCCAGGGCTTGCAGCCGGATCAGCCGGGCGGCGCAAGGCGCGGGCTCACCCCGACGCGGCGGCAGCGCGCCGAGCAGGTCAGGAAGGTCCGAGGGTGAACGCATGGCAACGAGCGAAAAGGACGACCTCGCCATCATAAGCGCGGGCGCGACCTCCAATCAGCGACGCTGCACTCTTCAGTCAGGCTCAGAAGACAAAGGGAAATCGGCTGGTATCCGGCCCTTACCCGGTGCGACAATACCGATGCAATAACGAAGGAAGCGCCGTGACCACCGAACGATCCTTGAATGTGCTTGGCAGCCCGTTACAGGCCTGCTCGTTCGACCCCCTCACCGGTTTCATGCGAACCGGATGCTGTGAGACCGGGCCGGAAGATGCCGGCAGTCACACGGTCTGCGCGCGCGTGACGCGTGAGTTTCTCGATTTCTCCCTGCTGCGCGGCAATGACCTGGTCACGCCGCGCCCTCAGTGGCGCTTTGCCGGCCTCAGGCCGGGTGACCGCTGGTGCCTGTGCGCAAGCCGCTGGCTCGAGGCCTGCGTGGCCGGGGTCGCCCCACCTGTGGTGCTTGAAGCCACACACGAGAATGCGCTTCGCATCGTGCCGTTCGAACTTCTGCGTCAGAATGCCTGGCAGCCCAATCAACCCACTGCGCCACGCGACTGAGCCCGTTCATGTCCCTCAAACTGCTGATCGTTCCGGTCACCCCCTTCGAACAGAACTGTTCGGTACTGATCTGCGAGCGCACACGACTTGCCGCCGCTGTTGATCCCGGTGGTGACCTCGACCGCGTCGAACGCGCACTGGCCTCTGAAGGGGCTACCCTCGAAAAAGTATTCCTCACCCACGGCCATATCGACCACTGCGGGCAGTCTGCCCAGTTTGCGTACACCCACCAGGTTCCGCTCGAGGGACCTCACCCGGATGACCGTTTCTGGATCGATCAGTTACCGGAACAGGGCGCGCGTTTCGGATTTGCACGGATCGAGGCTTTCGAGCCTGACCGCTGGCTTGCCGATGGTGACAGGGTGACCTTTGGCGAGCAGACGCTTGAGGTGCGGCATTGCCCGGGGCACACCCCTGGACACGTCATCTTCTTTCACGCGCCCAGTCGGCTTGCGATCGTGGGCGATGTACTGTTTCAGGGCTCGATCGGCCGCACCGATTTTCCGCGTGGTGACTTTGAAACGCTGATCCAGTCGATCACCAGCCGGCTCTGGCCACTGGGCAATGACGTGGCCTTCGTGCCCGGGCATGGCCCCATGTCCACCTTCGGCGATGAGCGCCAGCGCAATCCGTTTGTCGCCGATTCGGTGTTACGCCGTTAACCGCGTGCGCTGCTCACCCAGGAGTCTTTGAGCGCCACCGCCCGGTTGAAGAGCAAAGAGCCTGGCTTCGAGTCGGTGCGGTCGGCCACAAAATAGCCGTGCCGCTCGAACTGAAACCGGTCTTCGGGCGCTGCTGTGGCAAGCGTTGGCTCGAGCATGGCTTCGATGATGCGGAGCGAATCCGGGTTCAGCGATTGCAGGTGGTCACGCCCACCGGCGTCGGGCTGCGGATCGCGATAGAGCCGATCGTAGAGCCGCACCTGCGCGCGGAGTGCGTGCTTGGCCGATACCCAGTGGATATTACCCTTCACCTTGTATAAATCGGCGCCAGGTGTCCCCGACTTGGAATCGTCGAAATGACGGGCGCGCACACAGGTGATCTGGCCCGACTCATCGCGATCGAAGCCTGTGCACTCAATAACGTAGCCGTAGCGCAGTCGTACCTTGTTGCCCGGCGAGAGTCTGAAGAACCCCTTGGGCGGCGTCTCGGCGAAATCATCGCGTTCGATGAAGAGCTCACGGGTGAACGGGAAACTGCGCCTGCCGCGTTCGGGGTGCTGAGGATGCACGGGCGCGCTGCATGGGTCCTGACGATCTTCTGGCCAGGAGTCGATCACCAGCCTGAGCGGATCAAGCACAGCCACCGCGCGGGCGGCGCTTGCCTCCAGATCGTCCCGGAGCGCCTGTTCAAGCACACTCATGTCGATCCAGGAGTCGGACTTGGCAACACCAATTCGTTCGGCAAAGAGCTGAAGCGATGAAGGAGTGTACCCACGCCGGCGAAGCCCCACGATCGTGGGCAGCCGGGGATCGTCCCAGCCAGTCACCAGCCCGCGTTGCACCAGATCCTGGAGCTTGCGTTTGCTGGTGATAGCGTAGCTTAGGTTGAGCCGCGCGAATTCGATCTGTTGCGGCAGCGGTTGATCGAAGAAACCGCCCTCGGCCAGTCGCTCGAGTAACCAGTCGTAGAGCGGCCGGTGATCGGCAAATTCGAGCGTACAGATCGAATGCGTGATGTTCTCGAGCGCGTCCGAAATCGGATGCGCGTAGTCATACATCGGGTAGACACACCAGCTGGTACCAGTACGATGGTGCTCGGCAAAGCGGATCCGATAAAGCGCCGGGTCGCGAAGGTTCATGTTGGGCGAGGCCATATCGATGCGTGCGCGCACCACATGACTCCCCTCAGGGTGTTTGCCCTCGCGCATCTCGCGCATGAGCTGCAGGCTCTCGCCGGCGCTGCGATCGCGAAACGGCGAATTGCGACCGGGCTCGGTCAATGTGCCGCGACCCGCGCGCATGTCGTCAGCGCTCTGCGAATCGACATAGGCGTGGCCGGCCTGCAACAGCCATTCGGCAAACGCCCACATCTGATCGAAATAATCGCTCGCGTAGTAGAGATTATCCTCGCCTTCGGCATCCCAGTTGAATCCCAGCCAGCGCACTGCGTCGAGGATCGAATCGACGTATTCCTGGTCTTCCTTGACCGGGTTGGTAT
>SYIM01000290.1 GCA_005798775.1 Burkholderiales bacterium | reverse complement strand
CGACCGCTTTGACGTCGTGGTTGGTGCGCGCTTCGATTGCCTTGATACGTGCGGCTTGTGGTGCACCAAATTGGTCCGCAACCGCCCGCAGTCGTGCGCGAGCCGGCTCCGAAAACGGGGGAAGTTCGGGCAGGCCGGCCTCTGCGAGTGCAATCAGCCACTCGACTTCCACCCGAACCCGCCAGCCCATGAACCCAGACTCGGACATGAGTGCGCGCAACCCACCCAATTTCGGTGAGTAACGCCCATCCAGGGGGCTTAACGCCTGGAGCGCAAATGCGGAAAATTCGCCGGAGACACTCATCGAAGTGGGGCGCAACCGCCACGAAAAGTCGGAAAGGGCAATGCTAGCACCTGCGCACTTGACGACGATTTGCAGGATTACTGACCAATGCTGCGCTGGCTTCATAAAACGCCGGAATCAACATCTGTTCGAAGGGTGGCCGATTGATATACTCGGAGATTGAGTCCATGACTCTTCCAGCAGCCCGGTTTGTCCTGCCCGCCTGGAAAATCCACCCCCTTTTGAGCAGAGTCCCTGATGAAACTCGTTGGCTCCCATGGCAGTCCCTTCGCACGCAAAGTACGCGTTGTCATGGCTGAAAAGAAAATCGATTGCCTGTTCGAGTCCATCAATGTGGCCGAAAGCCACGCCCACACGCTGCAGTTCAATCCCCTCGGGAAGGTTCCTTATCTCGTCCTCGATGACGATGAGGTGGTATTCGATTCGCGCGTGATCGTCGACTATCTCGATAATCTGACTCCGGTGCATCGTCTGATCCCGGCAAGCGGTCGCCCACGCACCGAGGTCAAGGTCTGGGAGGCCTTGGCCGACGGCATGCTGGAGGCGGCTGGTCTGATCAGATTGGAATCCATGCGACCAGAGACACAGCACAACGAAGCCTGGGTGCTCAAGCAGCAGAGCAAGGTCGATGCAGCGCTTGCCGCGCTGTCAAAACGGCTGGGTGACCAGCCCTACTGCGTCGATGGTAAATATTCGCTTGCCGATATCGCTGTCGTCTGTGCGCTTGGTTATCTCACTTGGCGCTTTCCGCACCTGGAGTGGCGCCGCCACTACCCGAATCTGGGCGCGCTGGTTGACAAGCTCTCTGCCCGGCCCAGCTTCACCGATACTGCTCCGCCAGCCAGCTGAGCCCGCGGGCTCGCGTCACCGTCTCGGTGACTGCCACCACGCCGGCCTGCGGCGCGCCGGGCACAAGCCCTTACCACGGCACAGTCCGGGTGCGGCGCAACGGCACCGCCCTGGTCCGGCCACGCTGGGTACCTCCACCTACCCGCGCCCTTTCAGCGCCCAGCGCCACAGCGACTGCGGCTGCATGGGAATGATGAGCAGCCAGTGCTCAACGATGGCGAGTACCAGAAGAGACCCAACCAGTCCTAGCGCTGTTTCCTCGTATGCGCTGTCGGTTCTGACCGCTGCCACCCAAACCAGCACCGCGATCACGCTCGCCAGCCCGACGCTGAACGGAAAAAGCGCATTGAAGCGCCGACGCGAGAAATAGCTGAGCAGGTAGTGAAGCGAAGGTGGCAAAAAGGGCTCGTAAAAATTTTTCACACCCAGGAAAATATTGAGCTTGGCGCTCAGCCGCATCACCCACAGCACCAGCCACACCTGCGCTGCGACCGAGTTGGGCCCACTGAGACTAGGCAGCAGTACCGCCACCCCCAGCAATAACAGCGCGAGCTCGTGGTGTGCGATGGCGGTAAAGGCATACCAGGCGCGGCGCCATCCCGACACCGGCGGGCAAGGTTCGCGGTTGGGCCCAGTGACCAGTCCCAGCAAAAACGCCACTTCCTGCCATGCCCAGACCAGCACAGCCGACACGAAAGCGAGATAGGCACCCAGCGGCGTGACAAGGTCGCGTGTGACCACGACCCCCACCATTCCAAGGATCAGCAGAAGCGAGGCTATCGCCATGACCCCGCGCTGCCGGCCCACCGAGGGCTGAATGGCGCGCAGTACCAGACCGGTGGACAGCCACCACACGCCAAGCGTGAACGCGATGGGGAGGAGAAGCGTCACTAAGAGTCAGGTTCGCTTCAGAAGCGGTGGGCGACGCATCACCAGCTCGGCGCGAGCCGCGCATCGTCGGGTAGCCGATTCTCGCGTACCGGAAGCAGGAACATGCGGCTAAAGACAACGGCCGCCTGCGCCGCAAGCAGCCCGCGACGTATTGTGGCAAGCACACCACCCTTGGCCCTCTCGGCATCCACCGCATTCTGAAGGTCGCGCAGACGATTGAGACCCGCGATGAATCGCGGATCGTCGTAACACAGCGTGACCGGGAACACCTGCTTGCAGATCTCGGTGGTGATCGCAAACACCTTTTGATCGTATTCGGTGGGGTCAAGCCCAAGCGCCTGATGAAGCGCAGGCCGCGTGTGATCACGGACATACATGGTGGCAAAGACCGCAAGCTGGAAGAACCGGATCCAAAGCCGGTTCACACCTGTGAGCAGTTTCGGGTTGGCGCGCATGAGCAGCGCAAACGCCTCGCCGTGCCGTAACTCATCGTTACACCATCTCTCGAACCACAGAAAGATAGGGTGAAAGCGAAGCTCTGGGTGACGCTCCACCTGCCGGTAGATGGTGATGTACCGCGCGTAGCCGATTTTTTCGGAGAGGTAGGTGGCGTAGAAAATGAACTTGGGTTTGAAATAGGTGTACTTTTTCACCTTGGTGAGCAGCCCCAGATCAACGCCTATGCCAAAGTCTTTCAGCCATTGATTGATGAAGCCCGCATGTCGCGATTCGTCGCGAGCCATATAACCGAAGAGCGCCTTGATATCCGGGTTATCGACTTTGCGGCGCAGTTCCGCGTAGAGCACGCAACCTGAGAACTCGGAGGTGATCGAGCTGATCAGAAAGTCGGTAAATTCCTTGTAGAGCTCGGGATCGAGCTTGGAGTAATCACGATCCATATCGGCTGGCCGCTGGAAGTGATCGATATTGTTGTCGCCCTCGAATTCAGCCATCAGCGCATTCCACTGCGGGCGGATGTGCTCGACGGAGATCCGATTGATGGCATCCGCATCGGTTGTGTAGAACCGGGGCGAGATGAGGGACTCGGTCATTGCCTTGCGGGTCGATTCGCTGATCTCGTCGGGGCGACGTCCTGGCCTTTGCTCGGTACTCATCACGGGATCTCCGGAAAATGAACTCATCGGATGTTGAGATAGGACTGAAACACCGCTGCGTTGGCGGGTCCGAATACAGTGAGGTCCACCGTGCGACCGGTGACCGGATCTAAAAGGCGGAGGCTGCCGGCCGATTCGGCCCGCAACTCAAACGGATCGGCGGGTGTGCCGCCCTGGCGAAGTCGCGCCTGTGCCAGGCCGCGCAGCACCCCACGGGCAAACCCGGCCTCGCCCACAATCGGTTCGAGCGATTCGCGGGTACGGGCATCGATCACTTCCACGCTACCGTCTCGCGCGTCGCGAAAGAGCAGTTGCCTTGAGTCAAGCACCGCCACCACCGGCGGCGCCTCAGGCGCGTACGCTTTCTGATACTGATGCCAGGCAGTAAACGCGAGGCTCCCCAACATGGCGAGGCCAACCAGCGCCAGGGGCCAGCCCTCGATCCGGGGGCGCGCAGTCAGCGCAGGCGTTGCCGCTCGCCCACTGCCTGGACGCGATAGCGCGCGCTGACTCAACCGGCCTGCGGGTGGGTGCACGCGCAGCGAATCGTCAGACGGTTTGTGCATGGCCCATTGGCGCGCTTTGTACCAACTCCTGTGCCCCCGAATTCGACACTGCGCCTACCTGCACCCGTTCGCCAGGCGGCTGCGCAGCCAGCCAGGCGTCGGTCAGTAGCGCAGCCGGTTCGTCAACCGCGGCCAGCGCCCGCAGCATGGGCTGCGGATGCGCTAACCGCCAGGGCCGCGCATGCGGCCACAGGTGCGCATAGGCGATCTTGTCCTCGGTCAAAAGCTCGAGCACCAGATCGCCCGAACCATCAGCGCGCCGCCGGATCTGCGCGCAGGCAATCCGCTGATAAGGCAGATTGAAGGTGAGGCTCAGCACGATACCGATCCGCATCACCACACGGCGGTCAGTGATGGTGTAGACGGTGGTTCGAGCGGTGAGATCGGCAAGAAGCCACAGCAGACCCAGCCCGATTGCAAAACACGCCGCAGCCCAACTGGTGGATACCAGCGCCTGCGCGACCGAACCGGTGTCATATTGAACCAACGCAAACCGAAAACCCAGCAGCAATACGAAATACACCGCCACCGCGCGCAGGTGGAACACATCGAGTGCGATGCGGCGCCTCTGGGGTGAGCCCTGCCACAGCAGACGCTCACCGCTTGGTAGCGCCTCGGGCAATCCGTGCTGCGGCTCGATCTCGTGTTCGTGCCCAGTGCTGTGACGGTGCGAGTTCATAGGATCGGGTCACGACGGCCAGGGGTGGCGAAGAGCGTGCCTGCGCCGTAGTAACCCATCACCTTTTCTTCCTCGAAAAGCGTGATGCGATCGGGCCGCCGAAGTCCGGGTACACCCTCAAGCTGCTCGCCGCGAATCGCGCGCACGATCACCTTGCGCCCATGAACCCGATCGAAGATCACACGGCAAAATGTCATAGGCAACATGACGCGACGCCCCGCCCGAGTTTGCACCTCGAGGTAGCGAATCATGTGCTCGGAGCGGTCCACCCAGATCTCGACCACCGTACCGCCCGCCTTCTCATCGACGCCAAGCACCGGCATGCCGCGTGGATCCGCATCGCCCTCCACCAGGGAAAAGCCAGGCGCTGCCGCAAGCGGTACGATCTTGAGATCGCCATCCACTGTGAGATCGGGCTCATCGGTTCGGCGCGTGAAGGCACCCGGTCCGATACCGCTTGTCATTGGGTCGCCTGTAGGTTCGTAAGGCATCCCGGTGACTGGCAATGCGCGCTCACCCTGCACGCGCGGCTCGTCGAAATCGCGCTCGTGCGGCGACGGGAAGTCGCCGTGAAACCGTGTGCGGTATGTCTTTACACTTGGCATCGGCAGAACACCAGGCTCTCGCTTGATCGACCCGTCGCGCCGATCGCTCTCAAGCGGGAATCCCTCGCGCTTGCTTTCGTACAGCAGATAAAACACCAACCCCGCAAAAAACACCCAGAACACGTAGAGCACCATCTGCGCTACGTCGACATATTGGGTAATCGCACCTCTTCCCATGGTCATCTCCTCAAAAGGCTTCCGTTCAGCCCGGAAATTCAGCCAGTCCAAAATTGCGGCGATCGCCGCCCTGCGCGCGCAGATCGCGTACCAGCGGCCCAATCGCCGCCAGCGTAGCGAACAGCAGCACCAGTTCAAGGTGGTAGACGGCGCTATAGCCGACTCCCGCATAATTCAGCACGGGCCCCAGGCCCCCGGAGAGCGCGAGGCTGCTAACCAGGTCGCGCAGCCACCCGCCTGCCGCTACGGCAAGCCCAGCCGCACTGGCCTGCGCTGCCCCCCACGCACCCAGGGCAAGGCCATTCATGCCGTTCGATTCGAGATTCATGGCGGCGGTGAGCGTACCGACCGAAAAAAGTCCACCGCCGAAACCAATCAATACCGTCCCTGCCCGGAAAAGCGAGGGCGCCTCCAGCGGTTCGGCAAAAATCACGAGCGAGAACGCGAATACCCCCGCGACAGCGCCCCAAGCAGCCAGCCGGTGCGGGTTCATGCCCTGCCGGAGTCGCGCGGCAGCCAATGCAAAAGCGGCCAGTGCACCGACCGACATGAACGCAGTCAGCAGGCTGGTGGCCGACACCGACAAGCCCAGTACTTCACCACCATAAGGCTCGAGGATGATGTCCTGCATGGTGAACGCAGCAGTTCCCATGAAGAGCGCCACCAGGAAGCGTTTTTGCCCGGGCTGGGCGGCGAAGTCGCGCCAGCTTTCGCGAAAGGCGGGCCGGGCAATCCCTGGGCGTGTTTTTGAGGGGTTACGGACTTCCTGCTTCCAGAGGGCCACCAGGTTGAGCACAAACGCCACGAAGGCTGCACCCTGCACCACCTTGATCAGTGCGATTTTGCTGAAATCGGCGAGTAGCAGACTGAACACAAGGCCGCTGACCACCATACCCACCAGCAACATGGTGTACATCATGGCAACCACCCGCGGCCGATTTTCCTCAGCGGCCAGATCGGTTGCGAGCGCGAGCCCTGCAGTCTGGACCGTCTGGATGCCCGCACCCACCATCAGAAAAGCCAGCGCGGCCGACAGCGGGCCGATCCACTGCGGCCAGTGGGTATCCCCCGATAACAAGATGAGCGCAAACGGCATGATGGCCAACCCGCCAAACTGCAGCATGGTCCCAGCCCAGATGTAAGGAACCCGCCGCCAGCCCAACACCGATCTGTGCACATCCGAACGGAATCCAACCAGCGCGCGAAACGGCGCGAACACGAGCGGCAGCGCAACCATCGTGGACACCACCCAGGCCGCCACGCCCAATTCAACGATCAGTACGCGATTGAGGGTACCCACCAGTAGCGCGGTAGCCATGCCCACCGACACCTGAAACAGCGCGAGTCGCAGGAGGCGCGACATCGGTAGATCGGGCGTGGCCAGATCGGCAAAAGGCAGCAAGCGCGGGTCGACCTGTGACCAGCGTCGGGGCGAGAGCAGATCGAGCAGCATCATCGCCGGATGAGTTCCTGTGCCTGCGAGGTGTAAAAGCCGCGGGCCACGCGCTCGGTGCGGGCCAGTCGCCACCCCAACGGACCCAGCGCCTCGGCAAGCATGCGATGCATGCGTTCGGGCGCAACCGGCACGATGGCGGGCGAACGATCGCCACGAGGAAAAAGCCTTCCTGCCATCATCATCATGCGAAGCGGCAGACTACCCGGTGCAAAGGTGAACACGATCGAGCGGCGTACCCTGGGCGCAACCGCCGCGAGCGCCGCCACCGCCTGCTCGGGCGCGTAGTGGATGAGCGAGTCCATCGCCACCAGGTGGTCAAAGTCGCCGAGCGCAGCATCGAGCATGTCGCCCGCAAGGAGTTTGATCGACCCCGGAGACAGATCGTCTGGCAGGCGCTCGCGCGCCAGATCGACCAACGTGGGTGACAGGTCGATGCCGGTCACCGCCGCACCCAGACGTGCACAGTCCACGGCCAGAAGTCCGGTGCCGCAACCGGCATCGAGCAGCGTGCGCGCGGCCAGCGGGAAACCGGCAGACGGCTGGGCCGGATCGGAACGGGACACCCAGTCAACCAGCAGGCGACGCATGTGCTCACGGCCCGCGCGCACGGTGGCGCGCACGCCGCTTACTGGGGCGTCAGACGTGAGACGCGCCCAGGCATCAGCCGCCGTGCGATCGAAATACGCCTCGATCTGACCGCGACGCTCGATGTAGCTGGTTTGCCCCATCAATCAAATCCCAGCAGATCAAAAATTTCACGGTCCTTGAGCGCAGCGGGCGCACTGCCCGGCGTGCCAGCCCACAGACTCGCAGCAAGCCGCATGTATTCCTGCTGAACCGCATCAAGCTCAGGCGAAGAATCCATCTCGAACAACGTGGAT
>SYIM01000289.1 GCA_005798775.1 Burkholderiales bacterium | reverse complement strand
GCGCAGCACATGCGGCTTGACCCCGCAAAGCTCGCTGACTTCGCCGATGGTGAAGTAACGCTTGGCAGGAATGGGCGGCAACGCCAACTGAGCGTCAGGTTTTCCGTTCATGGGCGGCGCGATCTGTCAGCTACCTGAACCGCCGCCCAACTCGATCTGGGCCTTCAGCTTCTGGCTTGCATGAAAGGTGACAACACGACGCGCCGAGATGGGGATCGACTCACCCGTTTTGGGATTGCGCCCCGGGCGCTGGGGCTTGTCACGAAGTTGGAAGTTACCGAATCCGGAGAGCTTCACCGATTCACCGCGCACCAGCGCGTCGCGGATTTCCTCGAAGAAGGTTTCCACCATGTCCTTCGCTTCGCGCTTATTGAGCCCCACACGCTCGAACAACATTTCGGACAACTCGGCCTTGGTGAGGGTGAACGCCGGCCCGAACGATACCGGCTCGAATGAAAGCACCGTGGCCTCAGGCAGCGGGTCGTTGAGCGGCGCGCCGGAGCCTGAATCGCCGCTTCCGGGCGCCGACGACCCGGAAGGGGGTTGGACGATGTGTTGACTCATAGGCAGGGGCCACTCCCGGGCATCAGGTTCCAGCGCGCAGCCGCGCACCCAGTTCGCGTTCAGCGCGAGCCACCACTGCCTGAACCGCGCGCTGCGCCTCAGCATCACTCAGCGTGCGGGCAGTATCTTGCATCCGTAAGCGGAACGCAAGGCTTTTTTCCTTATTTTCCAAGCCCTTACCGCGGTATTCATCAAACAGGATAACCTGCTGGATGATGGCGGCATCGGCCTCTTCGCGAGCCGTCTGAAGGAGCGTCTTCTCAACCATGGCAGCAGGCAGATCCATCGGTACGATCAACGCAATGTCGCGCAATACCGCAGGAAACCTGGACGCATCGGCGTGCACAGGCACCGCTCGTTGGCGCAACACCTCCAGGTCGACTTCAAACAGCGCTGGCGCAGACGACAGCTCGAGCGCCTGTTGCAGAGCAGGATGCAGTTCGCCAATAAATCCGATCGACTGGCCTTTGACCATTAACTGCGCGCACCGGCCCGGGTGAAGCGCCAGATGCGGAACCGCCACAAACTCGGGCTGTAGCGGCGAGCACAGGCGCTCCAGGTCAGCCTTCAGATCATGGAAATCACCCCCCCGATGCGACAGGCCCCATTGCTCGGGTGCAACCGCTCCAAAAGCCAGTGCTGCCACCCGCCAGGGTTGCGAAATACCGGGTACTGCGAGCGGTCCCGCCTGCACAGCCGCATCAGGCTCAAACACCCTGCCCACCTCAAATAGGCGCACCCGTGTGGCCTTTCGGTTGAGGTTGGCTCGCAAGGTCTCGATCAGCCCGCCCCACAGCGTGGTTCGCATGACGTTCATCTGGGCTGCGATGGGATTGAGTAGCCTGACTGGCTGCCGCCCCGACAGCTTTTCATCGAGCGATGACTCGACAAAGCTGTATGTGATGACTTCCTGATAGTCACGAGCCGCAATTGCCTGCTTGATCGCAAGTACCGAACGTCGTGATTCGCTCATTGGCCGCATGGTTGATGGTGCACGCGGCGGCCGCATCGGCAGCCGATCAAAGCCCCATATCCGGGCCACCTCTTCGATCAGGTCTTCCTCAATCTGCAAATCGAAGCGATGCGCGGGTGGCTGAACCACAAACCGCTCCGCCTCGCGTGTAAACGGTAACCCTAGGCGCTCGAAACACTGTGCAATGTCATCTGCGCCAATCGGTGCCCCAATGATCTTGCGTGCGCGATCCACGCGCAAAGCAACCGACAGGCGTTCGGGGAGCGCAGTGATCGTGTCATCGATCGGGCCAGCCTGACCGCCACAAATCTCGAGAATAAGCCCGCTGATCCGTTCAATGTGCTCGACGGTGGTGCTGGCATCCACACCGCGCTCGAAACGTGCTCCGGCCTCGGTCGCAAAGTTGTAGCGACGCGCCCGTCCGGCCACCGCGGCGGGCCACCAGAAAGCCGCCTCGAGATAGATATCCTGCGTGTCATCGGATACCGCTGTGGCGTTTCCACCCATGATCCCGGCCAGGCTCTCCACTTGCGCCTCGTCGGCAATGACGCCAACATCGGGCGCGAGCGTCACGGTCTGGCCGTTCAACAGTTCAAGCGATTCCCCCGGCCTCGCCCACCGCACCGACAGGCCGCCGTGAATGCGTGCCAGGTCGAACACATGCGAGGGCCGGCCGAGTTCAAGCATCACATAGTTGGAAACGTCAACCAGCGCGGAGACGCTGCGCTGCCCCGCCCGCTCAAGCCTGCGGCGCATCCAGCCTGGCGTTTGCGCCCGCGCGTTCACACCGCGAATGATCCGGCCAGAGAATCGGCCACACAGATCAGGCGCTTCGATGCGTACCGGCAGTCGATCGGGGATCGTCACGGGTACAGGCTCGACGCGCGTTGAAGCCAAGGAGGCCCCCGACAGCGCGGCCAGCTCGCGCGCGACCCCGAAAATGCTCATGCAGTGCGCGAGATTGGGCGTGAGCTTCAAGAGCCACACCGTTTCGTTAAGCTGCAGCCAACTGCGAAGCGACTGCCCTACCGGCGCATCCGATTCGAGCGCTAGCAGCCCCGCATGATCTTCCGACAGACCCAGTTCGCGTGCCGAGCACAGCATGCCCTGACTTTCAACGCCGCGCATGATGGTGGGTTTGATCGTGAGACCGCCAGGCAGCGCCGCGCCCGGCAGCGCACACGGCACACGCATGCCCTGCGCCACGTTGGGCGCTCCACAGACAATCGTGGCGAGACCCTCTCCCGTATCAACCTCGCAAACGCGCAGTCGATCAGCGTTGGGATGCGGGCGTACCGAGCGGATCTCGGACACCACCACGCACTCAAAGGGCGGCGCCGCCGGAACAGCCTCCTCGACCTCGAGCCCGGCCATGGTGAGCCGCTCAGCGATGGTATCGGCTGACCAGTCGGTAGCGACGAAACTGCGCAGCCAGCTTTCGGGAACGCGCATTCAGGGAAGTCCTATCGGTTGAACTGCTGAAGGAAACGCAGATCGTTGTCGTAAAAGAGTCGCAGGTCGCCAATGCCGTAACGAAGCATTGCCAGACGCTCGATTCCGGAGCCGAACGCAAAGCCTACCCAACGCTCGGGATCCAGCCCGAAATTGCGAACGACATTCGGATGTACCTGTCCGGACCCGCTCACTTCCAGCCACCGTCCGGCAAGCGGACCATCGGGAAAGCGGATATCGATCTCAGCCGAGGGCTCAGTAAACGGGAAATACGACGGCCGGAAACGGACATCCAGCGAATCGCTTTCAAAAAACCGCCGCAGGAAATCGGAATAGACGCTCTTCAGGTCCGCGAAGCTGATGTCCTCGTCGATCCACAGACCCTCGAACTGATGAAACATAGGCGAATGCGTGGCATCGGAATCCACCCGGTAAGTCTTTCCCGGCGCGATCACCCGGATGGGCGGCGGGTGCATCCGCGCGTACCGTACCTGCACGGGTGAGGTGTGGGTACGGAGCAGGAGCCCGCCCTCCACATAGAACGTGTCGTGCATGGAACGCGCAGGATGGTTTTCCGGCGTGTTGAGCGCGGTGAAGTTATAGAAATCTTCTTCAATTTCCGGTCCATCGGCCACATCGAAGCCGATCGAGTGAAAGATGGCCTCGATACGCGCAATGGTGAGCGTGATGGGGTGAAGCCCGCCCGCGCCCATCCCGCGACCGGGGAGCGTGACATCAACCGATTCCTGCGCAAGCCGCGCCTCGAGTTGCGCGCGCGCGATCCTGGCCTCGCGCGCACTGACCAGCGCTTCGATCGCCTGTTTGGCGACGTTTAACTCTCGGCCAGCCGCCGCCTTCTGTTCGCCTGACAACGACCCAAGCGCCTTCATCCGCGCAGTCAGGCTTCCATCGCGCCCCAGAAAGCGCGCCTTGGCGTTGGCAAGTGACGTGGCGTCGCCCGACTCGGCAAGCGCTACTCGAGCCTGTTCGACGAGGTCGGACAGCGTTGAATCCATGGGGGTTTGACTCCTGAGACAGCCGAGGCTCGCACCCGCCGACCGGGCACCGCGCCTTCCACTGCTTCCGGCAAGACGATATGCAGGGAGCGAGGCGGCCCGTCCCAAGCGGCCGCCTGCGTTCCCTCACGATCAGGCAGCGAGCGCCGCCTTCGCCTGGCCAACGATGGAGGCAAACGCCGCCTTGTCATTGACCGCGAGTTCGGCCAGCACCTTGCGGTCAAGACCGATCGAAGCGCGGTTCAAGCCGTTGATCAGCCGGCTGTAGCTCATGCCATGCTCACGCGAGGCAGCATTGATCCGGGCGATCCAGAGCGCGCGGAACACGCGCTTGCGATTTCGGCGGTCGCGGTACGCATACTGACCAGCCCGCATGACCGCCTGCTTGGCAATACGAAATACATTGCCGCGGCGACCGCGATAGCCCTTGGCCAAGGCCAGGACTTTCTTGTGGCGCGCGCGCGCCGTGACTCCACGCTTGACTCGAGGCATCGCGCGCTCCTTATGCGTAAGGCAGCATGGCTTTTACGGACGCCATGTTCGTGCTGTGCACGCCCACTGTTCCGCGAAGCTGCCGCTTGTTCTTGGTGGTTTTCTTGGTGAGGATGTGGCGCTTGAACGCCTGTCCACGCTTGACGCTGCCGGAGCCGCGCACGCGGAAGCGCTTCGCAGCGCTCTTCTTGGTTTTCATCTTGGGCATGATGCCGTCCGATTTCCTTTTAATGCCTTGCAAGGTGTCTGACACTACGCCAGAACTTGGTAACCCGCTCGGCTTGTTCACCCGCCCCCGGGAGGAGGCTTTGGTGTTCTGCTGATCGCTCCGAAACGCTGTGCTATTTCTTCCGCTTCGGTGCGATCACCATGATCATCTGACGCCCCTCCAGCTTAGGCATCTGCTCGACCATGGCGACATCCTCAAGTTCGGTGCGGACGCGGTCGAGCAGCCGCACACCGAATTCCTGATGCGCCATCTCGCGGCCCCGGAAGCGAAGCGTGATCTTCGCCTTGTCGCCGTCTTCGAGAAAGCGCTTCACATTGCGCATCTTGATCAGGTAGTCGCCCTCATCCGTGCCCGGACGGAATTTCACTTCCTTGACCTGGATGATTTTCTGCTTGAGCCGCGCGTCGTGTGCTCGTTTCTGTTCCTGATACTTGAACTTGCCGTAGTCCATCAGACGGCAGACCGGCGGCACGGCGGTCGGCGCAATCTCGACCAAATCGACGTCTGACTCTTCCGCCATTCGCAGCGCCTCGCGGGTGCTGACGATGCCGATCGGCTGGTTTTCCGGGCCAATCAACCGGATTTCAGGAACAGTAATTTCGCCGTTGATGCGGTGCTCGCGTTCAGCGGCTATGGGCGCTTTTGTAACGATGCTGGGATCCTCCTAGACAAAAAACAAACGACCGTGCAACACGCAGAACGCCTGGGAATCCGACCCGACAGCGCCTACCCACGCTGCCCGGCCAGACCGGCATCACTTCGGCTGGCCCGTCTTGTTCTCCACTTCAAGCGCGAGACGCTCAGCAAACGCCGCGATTGACATGGGCCCCAAGTCAAGCCCGCCGCGCGCACGCACGGCCACCATGCCAGCCTGACGCTCCTTATCGCCTACGACTAGGAGATACGGCAGCTTTTGCAGGCTGTTTTCCCGGATTTTATAGTTGATCTTTTCATTCCGCAAATCGGACTCAACCCTAAACCCTTGTTTTTTCAGCGCTTGTGCAACGTCGCGCGCGTAGTCCGCCTGTGCGTCGGTAATGGTCAGGATCATTGCCTGCACTGGCGCGAGCCACACCGGTAGCGCACCGGCATGATTTTCGATCAAGATGCCGATGAAACGCTCGAGCGAGCCGACGATCGCGCGGTGCAGCATGACCGGATGCCGGCGGGTGTTGTCTTCGGCTACATACTCGGCACCGAGCCGCTGTGGCATGTTGAAATCAACCTGCATGGTGCCGCACTGCCAGGGTCGCCCCAGCGCATCCTTCAGGGTGTACTCGATCTTCGGTCCGTAAAAAGCGCCATCGCCCGGCGCGATCACGAAATCGACGCCCGACCGGCGCAGGCTCTCCATGAGCGCGTGCTCGGCGCGATCCCAGAGCGCGTCATCGCCCACACGCTTGTCCGGGCGCGTGGCGACCTTGTAAAGAATCTGCTCGAACCCGAAGTCGCGGTACACCTGGTGCAGCAATTCGGTGTAAGCCACACATTCGTCGAGGATCTGTTCTTCAGTGCAAAAGATATGGCCGTCGTCCTGCACAAAGCCGCGCACCCGCATGATGCCATGCAGCGCACCCGACGGTTCATTGCGATGACAGTTTCCAAACTCACCGTAGCGAAGCGGCAGATCGCGGTAGCTCCGCAGCCCCGAGTTGTAGACCTGCACATGCCCCGGACAATTCATCGGCT
>SYIM01000288.1 GCA_005798775.1 Burkholderiales bacterium | reverse complement strand
CGCCATGAAGCTGCACGATCTGATGCCCCAGGCGATGCTGTTTGTTCGAGGTGAGAATTCGGGCATCAGCCATAACCCGCTCGAATCCACCAACAGCCACGATATCGATCTCACAGTGCGTGCGTTTCAGGACCTGATCGGCCAGTTATCCGCTGCTTGATCGGCAGCCTGCGCAATCCGGGCGTACCCGCGGCGCAGGGCCGCAGGCCTGCTCAACCCGCTGGCATACCTTCGCCTGCCTCCGTCCGGTCTTGTCCGCCGCCTGCCAGTCCGATATCCTCCTCGTGTGACGCTGGGCGGGCGCTGATCAATATCGGCCGTTGCCCGAAATCAATATCTAAACCCACTGAAAGAGGCGATCATGATCCGACGTACTGTTCTATCAGGTGCTATCGCACTGGGGCTCTCCGCGCTGATCCCGCTGGACGCATCGGCGCAGGCAGAAAACCGCATCTTCCGGTTTGTCCCGCACGCGAATCTGGCGGTGCTCGACCCGATCTGGACCACTGCCTATGTCACGCGCAATCATGGCTACATGGTGTACGACACCCTGTTCTCTGAAGATGCGCAGGGCAACGTCAAGCCGCAGATGGTCGACACTTATTCGGCATCGGCCGACAAGAAAACCTGGCGCTTTACGCTTCGAAGCGGTTTGGAATTCCACGACGGCAAACCCGTCACCAGCGCGGATGTGGTGGCCTCGCTTAAACGCTGGGCCTCGCGCGACGCGATGGGAGGCGTGTTGAGCGGTTTTATTGACCGCTACCAGACCCCTGATGCCCGCACCTTCGAAATTGTGTTGAAGGAACCCACTGGCATTTTGATTGATGCACTCGGCAAGGCTTCGTCCAACGTGCCGTTCATCATGCCGGAGCGCATCGCCAACACACCGGGCACCGAGCAGATCAAAGAGGCCATCGGCTCCGGGCCGTTCATTTTCAAGGCCGATGAATTCAAGCCGGGGGCCAAAGCGGTTTATGACCGCAACCCGCGTTATCAGTCGCGTAACGAACCCTCAAGCAGTATGGCGGGCGGGCGGAAGGTCAATTTTGACCGCGTTGAGTGGGTAATCATTCGCGACCCGCAAACCCAGTTCAACGCGTTGAAGGCGGGCGAAGTCGATATGGTCGAGCAGCCTGCGTTCGAGCAGTACTACACGCTCACCAAGACCGCAGGGCTCAAGGTGATTGATTTCTCGCCGGCTGGCCTGCAGTTCATCATGCGCTTCAACCACCTCCACCCGCCCTTCAACAACCCGAAGATTCGGCAGGCCGCCATGCTGGCAATGGGTCAGCAGGCCTACATCGCCACCCAGGTGGGCGTGCCGGAACTCGGCCGGGTGTGCCGCAGCATGTACCCATGTGGGACGACCTTCGCCGACGAAAATACCGGGGAATTTACCGGGTCACCCAACATCGCACGCGCCAAAGCCCTGCTGGCCGAAGCTGGCTACAAGGGGGAACCGATCGTGCTGATGCGGCCCACTGATCTTGCTTCGATCGCAAAAATCCCGCTCGTTGCCCGTCAGCAGCTGGAAGCAGCCGGCTTCAAGATCGACTTCCAGCAGATGGACTGGGCTTCGCTCGTCGCGCGCCGCGCCAAGAAAGATCTGCCCAGCGCTGGCGGCTGGAACCTTTTCCTCACGGCCTGGACGGCAGGTGATATCTCGAACCCGCTCACCATGGCCATGTTCAACGCCAAGGGTGATAAGGGCTGGTTTGGCTGGCAGGACGAGCCGCGGATCGAAAAGCTGAAAGACGATTTCGCGCGCGCCGATAACGTTGATGCGAAAAAGAAAATCGCGAGCCAAATCCAGGCGATCGCCTTTGAGACCGCCACGCATGCGCCGCTGGGTCAGTACCGACAGCCGGCAGCGGTGCGCGACATCATCGACGGCGTGCTCGAAACCCCTGGCGTACCGGTGCTCTGGAACATCACCAAGAAATGATGCCGCGCTGAAGCGGTCGGCCGCTGATGTTGCGATTCGTTGTCAGCCGCCTGGCGGCGGTGGTGCCGGTATTGTTCGTGGTCTCGTGCGTGGTCTTTCTGATCCTGCGCCTCGCCCCGGGTGACCCGGCCGCCGTCATCGCGGGTAACTCGGCCACCACCGCCGATATCGAGCAGATCCGTGCCAAGCTCGGATTGGACCGATCTCTGCCGGTGCAGTTTGGAATCTGGCTGGGGCGGGTGGTGCAGGGCGATCTGGGCTACTCCTACTTCCTGAATAAGCCTGTGGCAGAACTGATCGCGCAGCGCCTGGAGCCCACCGCCTCGCTCGCTATCGGCACCATCCTGATGGCGGTGCTGATTGCGGTGCCATTGGGCGCCATCGCGGCCTTTCGTATGGGGGGGTGGGTCGATCGGGCACTGTCGGTCGTCTCAGTGGCCGGATTTTCAATCCCGGTTTTTGTCACTGGCTATGTGCTGATCTATCTTTTCTCGATTCAACTCGACTGGCTCCCGGTACAGGGCTATCGGCCTCTGGGCGGCAAGGAGGGACTGGCGGGCTGGGCGCGCCATCTGATCCTGCCCTGGGCTGCACTGTCGATCATTTATGTCGCGCTGATCGCCCGCATTACACGCGCGGCCGTATCCGAGGCTCTCACTGAAGACTACATCCGGACCGCGCGAGCCAAGGGCGTCTCGGAGCACGTGGTACTCATCCGTCATGCGCTTCGGAACGCCGCAGTGCCAATCGTCACCGTGATCGGCATCGGGGTCGCACTCCTGATTGGCGGCGTGGTGGTGACTGAAACCGTATTCGCCATCCCGGGCCTGGGATCACTCACGGTCGATGTGGTGCTGAACCGAGACTTTCCCGTGATCCAGGGACTGGTCATTTTTTTTGCAGTCGTCTATGTGCTGATCAATCTGCTGGTCGACCTCAGCTATCTCGCGCTTGATCCGCGAATCCGCTACTGATGAACACCTTCCAGAAGCTCTGGGCGAATGGCGCGTTTCGATTCGGCGCAGGCGTGCTCGCGCTGGTGTTTGCGATGGGCGTGCTCGCGCCATTTCTTGGCACAGTCGATCCTGCGGTCATGGACTACAACAACATCAACCGCACCGCCGGTCACACCGGCCCATTCACCCTGGTCGACGGCACTCAGGTCGCGCATGCCTTTTGGCTGGGCACCGACAATTTCGGGCGCGACCTCTACAGCCGGGTGCTCTACGGCGCGCGCGTCTCGCTGCTGGTAGCGATCAGCACAGCATTCCTCGCCCTCATCGCAGGCGGTTCAATCGGCATGCTCGCGGGCTACTTCCGCGCCGCCGATCTGGTCCTGATGCGCATCATGGACGGGCTGATGGCGATCCCTGCGATCCTGCTTGCAATTGCGCTGGTGGCAGCACTCGGAGCCAGCATCACAACCGTGGTGGTCGCGATCGCAATCCCCGAAATTCCGCGGGTGTCGCGGCTGGTACGCTCGCTTGTGCTCACCCTGCGCGAAGAACCCTTCGTAGAAGCCGCGCGCGCGCTCGCCACCCCCACGCCAGCGATTCTTCTCAGGCATATCCTGCCCAACGCGCTCGCGCCCCTGCTGGTGCAGGGCACGTTCGTTGCAGCGTCAGCCGTGCTGCTGGAAGCCATTCTGAGTTTTCTAGGCCTG
>SYIM01000287.1 GCA_005798775.1 Burkholderiales bacterium | reverse complement strand
GCATCTGCGAGATGGTGAGGCGTTGGGCGCCGTGGTGGGTGCGAGCGCACGCCAGTTTGCGCGGGCCATCGTCATGCCCAACCTCAAGCCGCCTGTCACCACCCTCGATGAGGCGCTCGGCTACCGATCTCGGATTGCAGCGGCGCTACCGGAGGGCGCTGATTTCACACCGCTCATGACGCTTTATCTCACCGATCGTACCCACCCGGACGAGATCCGACGGGCCGCGCAGAGCGGCGTCGTGCATGCGGTCAAGCTGTATCCCGCCGGCGCAACCACCCATTCGGATGCCGGGGTGACAGATATTGCGCACACTCACGCCGCGCTGGAAGCGATGCAGGCCTGCGGCATGCCCCTTCTGGTTCACGGCGAAGTCACCGACCCGGGGGTTGACGTCTTCGATCGCGAGGCGGTGTTCATCGACACCGTGCTCGAGCCGCTTCGCCGGCGCTTCCCAGACCTGCGGGTGGTGCTCGAGCACATCACCACCCGTGAGGCCGCGCAGTATGTCACCGAGGCTGCTGGGCCGGTGGCAGCTACCATCACTGCGCATCACCTGCTTTGGAATCGGAATGCCATCTTCACGGGGGGATTACGCCCGCATTGGTACTGCCTGCCGGTGCTCAAACGCGAGGTGCATCGCGAGGCGCTGGTGATGGCCGCCACCTCAGGAAGCCCGAAGTTTTTTCTGGGCACCGACAGCGCGCCCCATGCGGCACGGCTGAAGGAGCATGCTGCGGCGTGCGCCGGCTGCTACACGGCGCCACATGCTCTTGAGCTTTATGCCACAGCCTTTGAGCGCGCGGGTGCATTGCACCGGCTGGAGGCTTTCGCAAGCTTTCACGGCCCCGATTTCTACCGTCTGCCGCGAAATATTTCAAAGGTCATGCTGGTGCGCGAGTCCTGGCAAATTCCCGAGCGGCTGCCCTTTGGAACCGAGACTATCGTTCCGCTCGCGGGTGGCGAGACGCTGGGCTGGCGGCTTGCAGCCTGAAGGCCAGTCCCCGCCGTGGCTCCTGGGCTGGCAGCCCTGGGCGCATGCCCTGGGCTGGCCCGCGGCCGGCGCCCTTGACCTCGATCGCGCAAACGCGTTTGCCGCTGCGCGTGACTGCCTGTCCGGGTCGGGCCAATCGCTTCGATTCGTGCCCCCGCAGCCGCTCTCCGGGTCTCCCCTGGGGTACGAGACGATCATCTTTGAGCAGGGCCAGGTGCCCACGCGCACGACGGGCCGGGGTGGCCAGCATGACTTTGCCAACGCGCTCGCGTGGCTCGGCTTTCCGCAACTGAAAGCCCGTCTTAATGTGCTTCATGTCGAGGCGCTGCGGGTGGGCGGCGGATCAGGGCGGCGTGGCGGGCTTCGTGATCGCGCCACCCTGTTCGATGAGAGCGGTGCGCTGGTGCTGACCGACGATGAGGCGCTAGCCGAGCGCTTGCGTGAATTCCGCTGGTCGGGGCTCTTCGTCGAATGTCGCGATGCCTGGCCTGATCGTATCCGTGTGGTGATCACTGGCCACGCGCTGATCGAGAAGCTTTGCGCGCCCTACAAATCAATCTGTGCTCAGGCAATGGTGCTGCACGCCTCGCCCGCCACCTTACCCGACGCAATCGATACGCTCGCTGCGTGTGCGCTGTGCCCGGCAGCGCTACAGTCGCTCACGCCGCTTCCGATCATGGGTATTCCAGGCTGGTCACCGGCCAATCATGACCCGGCGTTCTACAATGATCCACAGGTCTTTCGAACAGGACGGCAAAGATGAATCTGCTGATTACCGGTGGCGCGGGCTTTCTTGGCCAGCAGCTGATCCGTGCACTACTGGCCCGCGGTGAGTTGGCCGTGTCTGATGAAGGCGCCGCGCGGCCGATCACCCGTATCACCTGCTTTGATCAGATCGAGGGTGAAGTGGCTGATGCGCGCGTACGCAATGTGGCGGGCGATATCGCTGATCCAGGCACGGTGTCATCGCTTATCAACGCGGAGACGGGCGCGGTGATTCATCTGGCAGCCGTGGTGAGCGGCACCGCAGAGGCTGATTTCGATCTTGGTATGCGGGTCAACGTCGATGGTACGCGGGCGATGCTCGAAGCCTGCCGGCGCACTGGATCGTACCCGCGTGTGGTCTTCTCAAGCTCGGTGGCGGTATTTGGCGGCGATCTGCCCGCGGTGGTCGATGACGCTGTGGCGCCCACACCGCAGGGGTCGTACGGCGTGCAGAAGCTGATCGGCGAGTGGCTGGTTCATGACTACACCCGGAAGGGGTTCATCGACGGCCGCAGTGTTCGCATTCCCACCGTGGTGGTCCGGCCGGGCAAGCCCAATGGCGCAGCGTCCGGATTTGCATCGAACGTCATTCGTGAACCGCTGGCCGGGCGTGAGGCCGTGCTGCCTGTTCCAGTCAATACCCGGATGTGGATCACGTCGCCCCGAAGCGCAGTCGCCAACCTGCTGCATGCGGCATCGACACCGACCTCGGCATGGGGCTGGAACCGGGCGCTCAATCTGCCCGGCTTGAGCGCGAGCATGGGCGAGGCGCTGGCCGCGCTCGAAAAAGTGGGTGGCGCTGCGGCTCGCGCACGGGTGCTTGAGGCGCATGATCCGGCCATCATCCGACTGGTTCGCACGTGGCCGGACCGGTTCAATACGACGCGCGCGCAGGCTATGGGCTTTGTCGCTGATCCAGATTTCGAAGCGATCGTGCGGGCTCACGCAGCCGACCACCCTCCCGCCTGAAGGGCGGGGTCGAGCCGAAATATTGCGAACCAGGCCTGTAGGCCGGATTCTGTGGGCCGGCAAGCCGGCTGGCGATCATTCCTCTGGGCGCGCGGTTACCCGTGCGCTCTAGCCATCTACCCGCACACTCGAGCGGACCGCCCGTCGGGGCCTGGGGCCCTGCGTGTGCCTATTTGATGTTGCTCCGGGTGGGGTTTAGCGTGCCAGCCCTGTTGCCAGGGCCGCGGTGAGCTCTTACCTCGCCATTTCAACCTTACCGTCGCCACCGGTTACCCGGTTGCGCTTGGGCGGTGTGCTTTCTGTTCCACTTTCCGTCGTCAAGACGCCTTGCGGCGCCCCGGCGCCTGGCCGTTAGCCAGCACCCTGTCCTGCGGAGTCCGGACCTTCCTCCAGCCGGCATGCGCACATGCCGACCAGCGACCGCCCAGCCTGGTTCGCCCACAGATGGTAGCGCATCCGGTGCGCTTCCGATCGGGCTCGCCGGGCCCCCTGCGGCGGAATCACCGCAAGACCTGGCCTGATTTTGATGTGAATTGTAGGAAGACCGGCTAAGTAACTAATTTAAAGAGTTATTTCGTTCGTATCTGAATGCAACTACAGCGCTAAGTCCTTGACCTGACGAAAGAAATTCTCGATCTCCTTGACCTTGCCATCCCAGGTTGCGTATAGTGGGAAAAAGTGCATCAAAGTGTTTTTTAATGGGATTTAGATCCGTGATGGGTCGAATTTCAGCAGGCAGGTGGACCGGGTATGTTCCAGGGAAGTTCAGCGCTGTTGCTCGATGCAAAGGGACGGATGACCGTTCCCAGCCGGCATCGTGATGCGCTCGCCATTCAATGCGAGGGGCGGCTGACGCTCACCCGCTCGCCGGACGGCTGCCTGCTGTTATTTCCCAGGCCGGTCTGGGAGGTGCACCGTGAACGGATTGCGGCACTACCCATGAACGCCCGCGCCTGGACCCGGATCTTTCTCGGCAGCGCCTGCGATGTCGACATGGACACCACCGGCCGGATCCTGATTGCACCGGAGCTGCGCCAGGCGGCGCGGCTCGACAAGGATGTGATGCTCCTGGGAATGGGCAGCCACTTCGAAGTCTGGGATGCGCCCACGCTGGTTGAGCGTGATCAGCAGGCGATCGCAGCCGGGCTACCCGATGCGTTATCCAATTTTTCCTTTTAGACCGGTGCGAATTGACCGACTCAGCGCAGGCCGTGGACGGGTTTCCCCTGAACGGTCACCAGCCGGTCATGCTGGCCGAGACGCTGGCGGCACTCGCGCCCCGACGCGATGGCTGCTACCTCGACTGCACCTTCGGTCGGGGCGGACACAGTCGCGCCATCCTGGCGCGGCTGGGTCCTGTCGGACGGCTGATCGCGCTCGATCGCGACCCGCAGGCGGTGTCGGCTGGACAGGCCATAACCGATCCTCGATTTTCGATCGCGCAGGCGCGGTTTTCGACGCTAGCGGCGGTGCTCGACCAGCGGGCGGTGCCGCTGCTCGATGGCGTGCTGCTCGACCTCGGTGTGTCGTCTCCGCAACTCGACGATACCGCGCGCGGTTTCAGCTTTCGCGCCGAAGGGCCACTCGACATGCGGATGGACCCCGGCAGCGGAACTTCAGTACGGCAGTGGTTGGGCGAGGCGAGTGAGCAGACGATCGCAGAGGTGCTTGCAGAATATGGGGAAGAACGGTTTGCTGTTCCGATTGCAAAAGCGATTGCAGCTTGCGTGCGTCGCGACGGCGAGGGTGCGCTCGCAACGACCATCGAGCTTGCCCGGCTCGTTGCGACTGTCCTGCGCGGTCGGCGCGGCGCGACGGTTCCCGGACGCGACCCGGCTACCCGGACCTTTCAAGCTCTACGGATTTTCATCAATCAGGAGCTTGATGAGCTCACGCACGGGCTCGCCGCAGCGTGCGATCGCCTTACGCCTGCGGGACGGCTCGCGGTGATCAGCTTTCATTCGCTTGAGGACCGGATCGTGAAGCGCTTCATCGCGCACAAGGCAGGGCGCGATGCGCCGCGCGACCCGGTGACGGGCGCGGTAGTCGACCATGCACCGACGCTACGCCCGCTCGGCCGCTGGCTCGCAAGCGAAGCCGAAATCGCCGGTAACGCGCGCGCCCGCTCGGCGGTGTTGCGTGCGGCTGAGAAATGCTGAGCCGCTGAGCCAAGCCATGCGCCGTCTCAACATCGTACTCATTGCTCTGCTCGCTGCCTGCGCGATCGCACTCATCACATCGCAGCACCACGCCCGCCGGCTGTTCGTTGAACTGGAGCGTGCACAGGCGCAAAGCCGAAGCCTCGAGGTCGACTGGAACCAGCTGCGCGTGCAGCAGACGTCGCTTGCCACCGCCGCGTTGATTGACGCCAAGGCCCGACGCGACCTAGGGATGGAGTCGGTGAGCGCCGACCGCACGCTGCATCTGCTGCGCGATCCGGAAACCCGTGTGCTGCAGATCGGGGCGCTGCCGGCGGTGCTCGCGCGCAAGCCCGGTTCTCAGCAGCAGCCGCCGCGCCGGCCCGACGGAGCGCGGTGATGGCCTCGCGCAGTCGCCGCAACGTACCGTTCTCATCGAACCCGCTTCTGCGGGTCACACTGCCCGCTTATCGTTCGCATCTCCTGATGGCGCTGGTTGCGCTGGCTTTCCTGGCGCTGGCGGGCCGAGCGGTGTATCTGCAGGTGTTTTCACAGGACTTCCTGCAGCGCCAGGGTGAGTCTCGCTATGCGCGTACGCTCGACTTACCCGCCTCGCGTGGCGAAATCCACGACCGGAACGGCGTTGTTCTGGCTTCCAGTCTGCCCGCCCGCGCGATCTTTGCTGTGCCGGGTGAGGTTGATGTCAATCATCCGCGCTTTGGCGAGCTCGCACGCCGCCTGAGCCTCGATGAATCGGACCTGCGTCAGCGGATCAGTGGCACCGAGCGAACCTTCATTTTCCTGCGTCGTCAGATCGATCCCGATGACGCGCGGCAGGTGCTGGACCTCAAGGTACCGGGCGTACACAGCCAGCCCGAGTACAAACGCCGCTATCCCGAGGGTGATCGCCTGGCGCACATCGTGGGCTTCACCAACGTCGAGGACAGTGGGCAGGAGGGGATCGAGCTCGCGCAGAACAAGCTCCTTGCCGGCCGCCTGGGTAGCCGTCGGGTGATTCGTGACCGGCTGGGGCGCGTTATCGAACAGGTCGAGGCAATTCGCGAGCCATTGAACGGCAATAACATTGCGCTATCGATCGACGCCAAGGTTCAATACCACGTTTACTCGGCGCTGCGCGATGCGGTCGCCGAGCACCGTGCCCAGGCGGGCGGCGCGGTGGTGCTCGATGTCCGCACTGGCGAAGTGCTCGCGCTGGTGAACCTGCCCACCTACGACCCCAACCAGCGCGGTGAATTGAGCGGTGCGCAGCTGCGTAATCGCGTGCTCACCGATACCTTCGAGCCCGGTTCGACCATGAAGCCCTTTACCGCGGCGCTTGCGCTCGAACTCGGCAAGGTCACCGCGCAGACCGTGCTCCCCACTTACGGCGGCCGTATCACGATAGGTACCCACACGCTGTCCGACGTGAAGGGCCACGCTTCGATGACTGTTGAGCAGATCATCCAGAAGTCCTCCAACGTCGGCACGGTTCAGATGGCACTGAAGATGGCGCCCAAGGACATGTGGGAGACCTTCGCCGCGATCGGGCTGGGTCAGGCGCCGCAGTTGGGGTTTCCAGGCGCGGTGGCGGGGCGGCTACGCCCCCACCGGAACTGGAAGCAGATCGACCAGGCAGTGATGTCGTACGGGCACGGGCTTTCGGTCTCGCTCATTCAGCTTGCGCGTGCCTATCTGGTGTTCGCCCGCGACGGCGACATCATTCCGGCATCGATCTTCAAGCATGAGGGCGAAATCCAGCGCACTCAGGTGTTTACGCCTGAAACCACGCTGATTGTTCGTCGCATGCTCGAACTTGCGGCCGGGCCGGGAGGTACCGCCCCCCAGGCGCAGGTCGCGGGCTACCGGGTAGCGGGCAAGACCGGCACCGCGCACAAGATTGAAAACGGGCGGTACGTGAACAAATACATATCGTCGTTTGTGGGCTTTGCGCCTGTGTCTGAACCGCGCTTTGTCGTGGCCGTGATGATCGACGAGCCATCGGCCGGTAAACACTACGGCGGACAGGTGGCAGGGCCGCTGTTTTCGCGCGTGATGGGCGAGACGCTGCGAACCCTGCGTGTGCCACCTGACGTCCCCGGCGCGGGTTTTGCCGATGCGTCGGCCGTGACCCGGGGACGCATGTGAGTCGCGCCGCTATCCGCGCCGGCGCGCGGCCAGAGCTGTCGCGTGAGGCGCTTGATATCGCCAGCTGGCTGCGCTCACGAATCGCGCCGCAGGCCCGGCTTTGCGCTGACAGCCGGCGGGTGAGGCCAGGCGATGCGTTTTTTGCGTGGCCGGGCCATGTATCAGATGGCCGCGCCTACCTGGGGGATGCGCGCGCGCGCGGCGCGGCTGCGCTCGTCGTTGATGACGCACCGCCTGCGCTATCGCCTGCGCCGGATTTGCGGTGTGTCAACGGACTGCGCGAACTCGCAGGTGAGGTCGCTGCCTCGTGGCACGGCGAACCCGCCGCGCAAGTCGACTTGATCGCGGTCACCGGCACCAACGGCAAGACCAGTTGCTCACAGTGGATCGCGCAGGGGCTGGCCCGGGGTGGGCGGCGGGCGGCGTTGATCGGCACCCTTGGCAGCGGCCTGTTGGATGCCCGCGGGGAGGCAGGGCTCGATTCGTTTGGGCTCACGACGCCGGATGCGCTCACACTGCATGCCCTGCTCGCCGCGTTTGTGGCGCAGGGTGCCGACAGCGTTGTGATGGAAGCCTCGTCGATCGGGCTTGATCAGTCCCGGTTGTCGGGCACCCAGCCAGCGATTGCTGTCTTCACCAATCTGAGTCGCGACCATCTCGACTATCACGGCAGTCTGGAGGGTTACGCGCAGGCGAAGCTACGGCTCTTCCGCATGCCAGGCCTGGCTGCTGCGGTGCTGAACGCGGGCGATTCGCTCTCGGTCAAGGCCCACGCGGCACTGCCCGTCGGCTGTCGCGTCATCGGCTACGGCGAGGCGCCGTTACGCCTGCGGGGTGTCGAGCAGCTGCTTGCCGAACAGATCATTGAACATACCGAAGGGCTCACCCTCACGGTAGGGGGCGACTTCGGTCGTGCCCAGGTGGATATGCCGCTTCTTGGCCGCTTCAACGCCTTCAATGCGCTCGCGGTGGCGGGGGCATGGCTCGCGTCCGGCGTGACGTTTGACGAGGCGATCGGGCGACTGGCTGAACTCAAACCAGTTCCCGGGCGACTCGAGCGCGTGCGTTTAACCGATAGCACAGTCCCGGCGCCGGACGCTCTGCAGCAGCCGTGTGTGGTGGTTGACTATGCGCATACCCCAGATGCGCTCACCCAGACCCTTGCCGCGCTGCGGCCCGTCGCCTGCGCCCGGGGTGGCCGCCTCTGGTGCGTGTTCGGCGCGGGCGGCGATCGCGACG
>SYIM01000286.1 GCA_005798775.1 Burkholderiales bacterium | reverse complement strand
TTCATGGATACGCCGGGTTATGACCCGGTATCGGCCACAGGCCAGGTGGCGGGTGGAGCCAATCTGATCTGCTTCACCACGGGGCGCGGTTCGGTGTATGGCTGTAAGCCCGCTCCGTCGATCAAGCTTGCCACCCACAGCGCGCTCTACGAGCGCATGAGCGAGGACATGGATATCAACTGCGGACCGATCATCGATGGGTCGGTGAGCGTGGCGCAGAAAGGGCGCGAGATTTTTGAGCGAATGCTGAAGGTGGCAAGCGGTGATCCGAGCTGTAGTGAGGCGCTGGGCATTGGTAACGATGAATTTGTTCCCTGGCAGCTGGGCGCGGTGATGTAGGTTGTGTCCGGGCGGCGCGGGTCGGGCAGACCTTGAGCCGAGGACCTTGCGCAGGGCACCTGGAACCGGCAACGGGGGGCAAAGCTCGCTTGGGCGCGACTTTTTCCGCTTCTGGCTGATATGCGTCACAGGCCCTCGACGTGGGTGTGACGAAAGCCGCAGTCACCCGGCGGGGCTTTCGCAATACTGGGGCTTCCCTCGTTTCTCAACTCTCGGGAGCCCCCCATGAACTACGACACCGCGCTTGTGCCAAGCGTCACCGACCTCACCGATGCCGACCCCGGGCAAGATTGCAGCGTCTTCGACCCGCTTCAGCTGATTGTCGATCCAGCGGGCGCGCTAGAGGCCGCGCGCCGCATGGAGGCCACCTGTCGCAGTGGGTTGCGGTTTTTCAGCGATTTTCGCCGCGTCCGATCACTCGATGAACTCGATGCGGCCGGGCTCGACAGCGATGCCGAACTGGTTGAGGACAACTACTCTGCGTTCGATTCCGGCTTCGATCCCGATTCTTCGCGGCGCTTGTAAGCCTTCAGCCCGGCGTGTCAAAGTCGTAGAGGCGCGCCGGGTTATCCACCAGAATCTTCTGTAGCAGCACGGGGCTTGCAGCCCAACGGCACATCAGGTTGTAGAGCGTGATCGTGCCGGTCTCGTGCGCAAACGACAGGTGCGGATCATCGCTTCCCCAGATCAACCGATCGGGTGCAGCCGCGGCGAGAGCCTGCATCATCGGTGCCACGTTGTTGTAGTGCGGCGGCTCGCGCGAAACCCGGTAGAAGCCGGTGAGCTTGACCCAGTGTCGCCCCGACCCGGATTCGAGTAGCCGCAGCAACTGCGTAAAGCCCCTCTGCTCGGGACCGAGCGCGGCGGCGAACATACCCAGATGGGCAAGCGTGCAATTGATCTCAAGGTCGGCAATGCTCGGCAGCAGGCGCTCGGTGAGCCAACCCGGGAGCAGAAAATCCAGATGCCAGCCAAACGCCTGGCAGCGTTTCTCGAGCAGGTTGATACGCGTCAGGAGCCGCTCTGCCAGGCCATCTTCGGGCGGATGAATCGGCGAAACGTTGATCCGGATACCGCGAACGTTCTGGCGATGTAATGACTCGAAGAGTGCGTCGGGCGCGTGTTCGTCGATGTCGACGATACCGCGGCAGGCGGCGCCCATCTGGGCCATGGCTTCGAGCTGGCAGCTGTTGTCGCGGAGATAGGCGCTGGGCTGCACAAACACGAAGCGTTCGATCCCGATCCGGCGCGCCCGCGTGAGATAGTCCGCGAGCGGCGCGATGGGTGGTTTGTAGCGAAGCTTCGGGTCGCGATACGGAAATCGCGCGGGGTCGCCAAACACATGGAAATGGCTGTCGCAGGCAAACGCCGGCGCCGGGATGTCGGGATCAATGGTCTCGTTCAAAGGGGTTTGCCGCAAAAGGGACGAAGAGGCTAGTCAGCTTTCACACCTGCACGTTCGATCACCTGCTTCCAGAGGGCGAGCTCGCGTCGGATCAGGTCGTTAAACGCTGCGCCGTCGATGCGCACCGCGCGCGCGCCTTGCGAGTCAAGGAAGGCTTTCACCTTCGGTTGCGTGACCGCCTTTGCGATTTCCTCCTGCAGGCGGGTGATCACCGCTGCCGGGGTGCCCGTTGGCGCGAGGAATCCGAAACGATAGACAACATCGTATTGGGCGAAGCCTGCTTCAGTGAAGGTGGGCAGTTCGGGGAACGCGGGTGAGCGCTGCGAGCCGGTGACGGCAAGCGGCACGACTCGGTTACCGCGAATGTGGCCCGAGGCACCGCCAAGGCTCGAGACGGTGATGTCGATCTGGTTGCCAGCTGTGTCGGTGAGCGCAGCCGCTACGCCTCGAAACGGGACATGCGTCATTTCGAGGCCGGCCTGCATCAGGAAGAGCTCAGTCGCAAGATGCGCCGACGAGCCCTGCCCGCCCGAACCGAAGGTGAGTCCTTTGGGTCTTGCCTTGGCGAGGGCAGCGACCTCGGCCACCGTCTTGGCGCCCAGACCGGTACGCGCCACCATGACCGCCGGTGCCTCCACCGGGATGGTGATCGCGACCAGGTCACGCAACACGTCATAGGGCAACGACTTGTAGAGCCCAGGCGATATGGTGAGGGAGCTATCGGTGAAGACCAGGGTGTGACCATCCGGGCGAGCTTTGGCCACTTCAGCGGTACCAATGGTGCCCGCAGCGCCGCCTTTGTTTTCAACCACGAACTGGTGGCCAAACTGAGCCGAGAGCTCGGCTGCGATGTTGCGGGCCGCCAGATCGGTGAGTGCGCCCGGCGCGAACGGTACCATGATGCGAACGGGTTGCGTGGGCCACTGCGCAGCGGCGACTGCCGGGAGTAGCGATAACGCGAGCGCCGCGAGTGCGCGGGGCAAATGAAGTGAGCCGATCACGGAGATCTCCTATCGATAAGTCCATTGCGCGGCGACAGCGCTCGAACTGTTGGGAAAGGGGGCGGGGCGCCAGTGGAGCGCGCGGATCTCGCCGAATTCGCGCGGAAGTCGCGTCCAGCGCTCACCACCGTCGGTGCTGCGAAATACCTGGCCAAGATTAGTGCAGGTAAAGAGCAGTTGCGGGTTGGCCGGATGCATGGCGACACACCAGACGGTACTGTTAAGCATGCCGGGCAGCGCGATTTCGTGCCAGTGATGTCCGGCGTCCTCGCTGCGAAGAAGCCGACCGGTACTGCCCGGCGGGCCGTTGCCGTTGGTGAGGTAGAGCGTGCGACCATTCGGGGCGAGTTGAACCGCGCGCGAATACTGCCAGGGCGAGTCGATCGTCTCATGCACCCAACTAGCGCCGTTGTCGCGACTGCGGTGCAGTCCCTTGTTGGTGGTGGCGATCACAGCCTTGGCGCCATCGGTATCGCGGATGACTGCGATGCCGTGGATGTCGCCCGACACCAGACCCTGATCGAGGAAGGTCCAGTTGAGGCCACAGTCGGTACTGCGCCAGATACCTCCGATCTCGATACCCGCCCAGATGGTGCCGTGATCGATCGGATCGAACAGGATCTGGGTAACGCGTGTTGGGCCACGGTTGACACTTGAAAAGGCCTGAACGCCAGGAGTGCTTGACTGCAGCCAGGTCCGACCCGCATCGGTCGAGCGATAGAGCGCACCGGGTCGTGTGCCCGCGATCAGGATGCGGGGCTCCTTCGGGTCTTGCGCCACGGCCCAGACATCGGCCATGGGTGAGGGCAGGCTCTCCCAGGTCTGGGCGCGCTCGCTCCAGCAAAAGAGACCCATGTCTGAGCCGGCGTAGAGCGTGTCCGGGTCGGATGGGTGGCTGCTGAAGCACCAGACCCGCGCCTCGGTGTAGAGCCCCGAGTGGCTGTTGGGATGAATCCACTGGTCACCCAGGTCACTGCTAAACCAGGTGGAGTGGCCAGCTGTACCAGCATAGAGACGAACGCCATGCATCGCGAAATCTCCGCGCAACGGGGGCAGGACTATCGGGCAATCGAACAACGGGAGAGTGATGGTAGCCGAGCGCGGCGACTGGTGTCGATGCGGGCGGTTTCAACGCCCGCGTCTGCGGTGCTGCATGGCGACCTTTGCGGGTGAGTAGGCGCCGTTAACGCAACACCAGATCATCGCGATGGATCAGTTCGGGCTCTTCAATATAGCCCAGGATCGACTCGATCTCATGAGAGGCGTGCCGCATGATGCGGCGGGTGTCGGCCGATGAATAATTGCTGAGACCGCGCCCCAGTTCGACACCTTGAACGTCTCGGATAGCAATGACGTCGCCCCGCTCATAGTCGCCTTGAACCTCGGTGACGCCAATTGGCAGCAGACTGCGGCCGGCTGCGCTGAGCGCGCGCGCAGCGCCTTTGTCGACTGTGACCGAGCCGCGAAGCTGAAGGTGATCGGCCATCCACTGCTTGCGCGCAGCCAGCCGTGGCAGGTCGGCGATGAACTGCGTTCCGAGTGCATCGCCCGCGGCGAGCCTCCGAAGCACGCCCTCGAGCCGTCCCGATGCCACTACCGTGCTCGCGCCCCCTCGTGCTGCGCGCTGCGCTGCGCGAACCTTGGTGATCATGCCGCCCCGGGCAATCGATGAACCGGTGCCGCCTGAGATCGCCTCTAACCGGGGATCGCCTGCCCGCACGGCAGCAAGCAAGGTGGCCGACGGGTCGCGGCGCGGATCAGCGGTAAAGAGTCCCTGCTGGTCAGTGAGGATCACCAGTGCATCGGCATCAATCAGGTTGGTAACCAGCGCGCCCAGCGTGTCGTTATCGCCAAACTTTATCTCGTCGGTCACGACCGTATCGTTCTCGTTGATGATCGGTATCACAGCAAGTTCGAGCAGGGTGCGTAAGGTGGAGCGCGCGTTCAGGTAGCGTTTCCGGTCCGCCAGGTCTTCATGCGTGAGCAGAACCTGAGCCGTGCGCAGACCATGCTCGGCAAAGCAACTCTCGTAGACTTGCGCGAGCCCCATCTGTCCGACTGCGGCAGCGGCTTGAAGTTCATGCATTTCCCGCGGGCGCACGCGCCAGCCCAATCGTTTCATCCCTTCGGCCACAGCGCCGGAGGACACCACTGCCACCTGTCTGCCACCAGCGCGAAGCGACGCGATTTCGGCGCCCCAGCGCGAGATGGCGACGCGGTCGAGCCCACGACCTTCATCGGTCACCAGGCTGGAGCCGACCTTGACGACGATCCGGCGCGCCGCGGCGACCACGCGAACATCGGCCGCGTGGGCGAGCGCAAGCGCCTGAGCAGTGGTGTCTGGCTCGTTCTGTTCCACCCGTTCCCTCTTCTGGGTCAGCGCTGCGACCGGGACCGCCCGGGGCGGGGCTGCGGGGGCTTCGGCGGCGCGGGCGGCGGGGCATCATCGAACCGCACATCGCGTTCGCGATCCTGCTGAGGGCGGACTGCTTCGAGGTGCTCCTGAATCGCCCAGCAAAGCGATTGGCACCCCTCCCGCGTGAGGGCTGAGATGACAAACACGCGGCTTCGGTCTACAGGGATGGCTGATCGACCGCGGCCACGAAAGCACTTGATGAACGCTTCGATCCGCGCCTCGCGTTCGTCCTCGGGGATCATGTCGACCTTGTTTAGTACCAGCCAGCGCGGCTTTTCGTAGAGCGTTGTGTCGTAGACACGGAGCTCCCGCAGGATGGCGCGCGCGTCACGGGCGGGGTCGGCGTCGGGATCGACTGGCGAAAGATCCACCAGATGCAGAAGGAGGCCAGTTCGCTGCAGATGACGCAGAAACTGGTGTCCCAGCCCGGCGCCCTCCGAGGCGCCTTCGATCAGCCCGGGGATGTCGGCCACCACAAAGCTTTTCTCGGGACCCACGCGCACCACGCCCAGGTTGGGATACAGCGTGGTGAAGGGGTAATCAGCGATCTTGGGGCGCGCGTTGCTGATGGCGCTGATGAGTGTCGATTTGCCTGCGTTGGGCATGCCGAGAAGCCCCACATCGGCGAGCACTCGCAGCTCCATCCGAAGGCGCCGTTGCTCGCCTTCGCGCCCTGGTGTTGATTGTCGAGGTGCGCGGTTGACGCTCGACTTGAAGTGAATGTTGCCGAGGCCGCCGTTTCCGCCGCGCGCGAGCAGGGCGGTATCGCCATCGGCTGCCAGGTCGGTGACCAGCTCGCCCGAATCCTGATCGTGGATCACCGTGCCGACCGGCACCCGCAGCCAGATGTCGTCAGCAGCAGCACCGTACTGGTCAGACCCGCGGCCGTGCTCGCCGTTTCGCGCTTCGTGGCGGCGCGCATAGCGGTAGTCGACCAGTGTATTGATATTCCGGTCGGCCACGGCCCAGATGCTGCCGCCGCGGCCTCCATCGCCGCCGTCGGGGCCTCCCCGCGGAATGAATTTCTCCCTGCGAAACGACACGGTGCCATTGCCCCCGTTACCGGCAACGACTTCAATATGCGCTTCGTCTACGAACTTCATGGCGTGGATTCAGAGCCTTGTGTGCGCCCAAACAAAAGCCCCGCTCAGGCGGGGCTTTTGCGGCCGCGTGCCCGAGCGGTACTATTGAAGCGGGGCGATCCGAACGGTGCGCCTGCGGGCCGGGCCCTTCACCGCGAACTCGACCTTGCCTCTGATGAGGGCGAAGAGCGTGTGATCTTTGCCAAGACCGACATTTTCGCCGGGGTGGAACTGCGTGCCGCGCTGGCGAACAATGATGGATCCCGCCGTAACGGTTTCACCGCCGTAGGCCTTGATACCAAGCATTTTCGGTTGTGAATCACGACCGTTGCGCGTAGAGCCGCCGCCTTTTTTCTGTGCCATGGTGAATGGTCTCCGTTTACTGGGCGGGTGCTTCGGCCGCAGCCAATGCTTCGCCAAGCGACGATGCGATGCGGCTCACCAGGATTTCGGTGTAATTCTGGCGATGGCCCTGGCGCTTCTGATAGTGCTTACGCCGGCGCATTTTGAAAATGCGAACCTTGTCGTGACGACCGTGGGAGAGCACCTTTGCCGAAACCGTTGCACCAGCTAAAAGCGGCGTGCCAACTGCAATTTGCTCGCCGTTGCTCACAGCCAGAACCTGGTCAATGGTTATTTCGACTCCGATGTCCGCCGGCATCTGTTCTACTTTGATTTTGTCGCCGGCGCTCACTTTGTATTGCTTGCCACCGGTTTTTATGACCGCGTACATGGAAAGACCCCTTTTGCTTTATTCCCGTGTGTTGTAATCACGACAGAACTCGAGAGTGTCGCAAATTCCGATACTTGAGTCAAAAGCGAGCCACCCCGAAGAGACGCCCGTCAAGTAGGGGTGCCCAGGCTTTCTCACTGCTGCCGACGCGGAGCGGACCGCGATTGTCGATGACCTCCCGGAGCAGGCAACCTGGCATGGGCGTGCACCATGCGGACTATAATCAATGTTCCCGCTGAATCAGACGCGTCCGCGGATGTTTGTCGCCGTTGCATTGCGGTTGCGACAGGGTTCATGTGTCTGTTTTTGCCGCCCTCGCCACTTTCCCGCGGATGAAACCCTCCGAACTTTTCCCTGCTCTGGCGCCCGACCTCGAGGCAACCGACCGAATGATCCGGCGCAGTCTCGCCTCCGAGGTGGCACTGGTCAGCACGATCTCCGACTATATTGTCGGGGCGGGGGGCAAGCGGATTCGTCCGCTCCTGCTGCTTTCCGTGGCCCGAGCTTTGGGGTTCGCCGGCGACTCGCACCACCATCGCCTCGCAGCGGTGGTGGAATTCATCCATACCGCCACCTTGCTGCACGACGACGTGGTTGATGAATCCGAATTGCGGCGCGGTCGACGCACCGCCAATTCTGCATTCGGCAATCCGGCCGCCGTTCTGGTCGGTGACTTTGTCTACTCCCGGGCGTTTCAGATGATGGTCGAGGTTGACGACATGTGTGTGATGCGCGTCCTAGCCGACGCCACCAACGTCATTGCCGAAGGCGAAGTGCTGCAACTGATGAACTGCCGCGACCCCGATACTGACGAGGCGCGCTATCTCCAGGTCATCCGGTTCAAAACGGCCAAACTGTTTGAGGCGGCGGCTCGATTGGGCGCCATCCTCTGTCATGCCCCGGCGCAGGTCCTGGAAGCTGCTGCGTCGTTCGGGCGCCATCTGGGCACAGCCTTCCAACTGGTGGACGATGTGCTCGATTACAGCGGGGACGCCGCCGAAATCGGCAAGAACGTGGGCGACGATCTGCGCGAAGGAAAGCCCACGCTGCCCCTCATCCACGTCATGAGACACGGCTCGAGCGCCGACCGACAGCTGATCCGGACTGCAATCGAACAGGGCAGTGATGTGGAATTCGACCAGGTCGTCGCTGCCATCCGGCGAAGTGGCTCACTCGACTATGCACGTCAGATGGCATTGAACGAGGCCGAGCTCGCGCGGGCGGCCGCTCGCGCCATGCTCCAACATGTCGAGCCAGGCGAATTTAGCGCCGTGTTGATGAGCCTGCCCGAACTGGCTGTCGAGCGCGCGAAGTAGGTCAAGCTCCACCCGCATCAAGTCATTTCGCAGCGGGTTGGGTGGAGGACGAGGGCCGTGGCAATGACCGACGTGCGACGGGCGGCTGACCAAAATCGGTGACGGCACCTGTGACCTTGCCCGTGGCGTCGAGCATCAGAACATCGGATCCTGCTCGTACGTAGCGTGAGCCAGACGGCGCCGGGCCTAGGCGCTCTGCGAGAATATTGGGAAGATCCCGCGCTTGCCCTTCGAGCGATCTCGGAAGGGCTTCGCCGACGCGCCACAGCTTGTCTGGATTCTGGGACTGACATCGTCCTTCGCGCGCGATGAGTCCGGCTGGGCATTCGCCGATCTCATACGACTGGGAGAAATACTCGCTCACGGCTTTGCGCTGCTGATCGCTAAACGCGCTGTTCGGCGCTTGATCGCCACCGCTCCCGCCCTGCGACGTGCCGCCCGGGCTGTGGTCGCCTCGGTCTCCCTGGCGCATATTGACCATGCCGATGGGCGGTAGCAGCGTCGCGCCGGGTGGTTGAAGAATCGGGCGCGGGGGTTCTGTCCGGATGGTTTCAATCGCTGGCTGGAAGGTGCGTGGCATGGCGTCGTAGAGCTGGCGCAGTAGAGCCGGATCGTTTTGAGACTGTGCCTCGATGGCGGTATCGATCAGGCCCATCAGTTCGGCGGAATCCGCTGTACCCAGCCAAACGGAGCGGTTCGAACCCAGAAGGGTCAGCTTGTCGGCGGCGCAGCCAGCGAGGTTGCGCTGTAGCCACTGGCGAGCGAGCGCCGCCCGTTGGGTGGGATTGTGGGTGTCGAGTGCGATGGCTCGAAACTGCGCGATCAGGCACGGGGCGCCAGCCACCGCGGGGCGGGGCTGCGGCTGGGTGCCGGCCTCGGCGGATGGCTGCGCGGAGCTGGCTTGCCCTGGGGTAAGTGATGCAGGCGCGGCCTGGACGGCGGGCGCCGGTGCAGGGCGAGCCGTCGCGGCCGGCTGGTTCGGGGGAGGCGCAGGCTGTGCCGCCTGACCCCAGACCGGGCCGCCGGGCACGATCAGGCATGCGGCAAATAGCAGCTGGGCGGCGGCACTGTGACAGGCTGGTTGAGTGTTCATCGGGAAGTCGGCTCGGCGAAGCAGGGCAAAATCTGCGGGCGGATCAGAAAAGGGTGCGTCTTTGAAGAGAGTCGGGTCGAGCGCAACCGACTTGAGTCCTGCACTGCGTCGTGCGGTGGACTCAAATCAGGACGGGTGAGCGCCCCGTTACGGACGAGCTCGGCTCGGCCCTTTCGCCCGAGCCGATAAGAAGCCAGAACAGTCGAGGCACTGATCATCCTTCGGAATGAGGGTGGCATGGGGTTGAGGCGGCGGTTTCGCGGCCGATTTCTTCCTTGTTATACTAAAGCGCTTCGCGAGGAAGGCGGTACGCACAACGAAAACAGCGTTTTCGGCGGCGCGCAAGGTTTTCTGGTCAGTCTGGCCTGCGATTTCGGGGTGTAGCTTAGCCTGGT
>SYIM01000285.1 GCA_005798775.1 Burkholderiales bacterium | reverse complement strand
GTTTCGCCCGCACCCCGCTCCAGGACTGATCAGGCATAGCGACCGTACCGCGCCCTCGTACCAGTCCCCATGATTTACTTTCTCCTCGCTGATCATTTTGAGCGCCTTAGCAAGGGATCCGGTTTTCGGGGGCAAGGTCACCTTCATATCGGCCACCGCATCGGCCACCACCCGACGAATGCCCAAGAGGGCTTTTTCGGGGGGGGGCGCGAGCCAGGACAGCGAGGGAAATTCCGCGCAAAGTCCAACGTGCTCGTTCTTCTTGGCAGACCAGGTAACCCGGTAGGTGTAGTGATTGATGCTCATGCCTATGCTTCTGGACGTTCGAAGGCCAGCAGCACTTGCCGGACCTGGAAAGTCTTTGCTTTGCCTTTATCGTTTTGAATGTTCACCCTCGGATCTCCCAGCCAGGGTCTCTTGTAGACGGCGTGACTGCTGCCGCGTTGCCTGGGCTTGCCAAAATACCGGCTCGCATACCTTCTGAGGATCGGCAAAGCGAACGTTGGTGGGCGCTGTGCGAATTTCTCAAGGATTTTTCGATACCGCTCGTCAACTGACGATTTCAGTGTTGATACCCTGGGCCAACTCGCATGAATGCTCGAGCCAAAGATCGCTCGAGCGGCTACACAGATGTCGCACGAGCGTAACCGTTCACCCAGCAGCGTCCAAACTAGGCTGGCGGGACCTTGACATGCTATGCATGGCAGTGATCGAATCCGGTTCGGTCCACAACATCAAGTCAACAGGCAAATAAACGGTCCTAGCTCTGCCTTCGCTCGATCACCCGAGTGCAGCGAGACTGAACAGACAACCCCGGTCTGCCAACAGGATCGGGCCTACTGGAGGAGACATCCATGGTTTCACGTTCGCGCATCGCGAGCCTCGCGATAACGGCTGCATTGCCCCTGTCGGCGACGGTGCTATCCCAGTCAGCTCTGGCACAACAGACGATCAACATGACAATCGTGTCCGGCTTTCCGCCGGTTGCGGCCGTCGTCAAGCAACTGCAGGAGTTCTACATCCCTGAAGTGAACAAGGCGCTTGCAGGCACCAATTACCGCATCAAGTGGAATGAGGCTTTTGCAGGTACCGTCGCCAAACCGGGCGGGGAGTTAGACGCGATTCGTACTGGACTTGCGGACATGGGCATCGTGCTCACACCCGCGCACGCAGACAAGGTACCGTTCTACAACATCGGCTTCGTGACGCCGTTCACGTCTTCCGACATGAAGCTGCTGTCCAAAGCTGTGGATCACCTTACTGCAAGCTTCCCACAGATGTCGGCAGCCTGGGCCAAACAGGGTCAGGTGTTTCTTGGTGCCTCAGGTGTGGGCGATGATTACCTGATCATTTCAAGTAAACCGATCAACTCTCTCACCGACCTGAAAGGCATGAAGATCGGTGGAATTGGACTCAACCTGCGCTGGGTGCAGAGCGCTGGCGCGGTCGGTGTAATCAGTAATCTTGCCGAGTTTTACAACGCCACTAAAACCGGTATTGTCGATGGGGTGCTGATGTGGGGCGAGGCAGTCGTCAACCAGAAGATGCATGAGGCAGGTCCGCACATGCTTCAGGCTCGCCTCGGTGGCGCGACGGCCTACGCCATGACGGTCAACGCTGGCGTCTGGAAGAAGTTGCCCGACGAAGTGAAGAAAACCCTGCAGGACAAAGCGGTGACGTTCGGGCAGGTTCTGGGCGGCTATGTGATGGACGTCGGCGCAACCGCACCCCAGCGTTACCGCGACGCAGGGGGTAAGGTGGTTCCCCTGTCCGAGGCCGACCGACTCGCATGGGCCAAAGGTATGCCCAATATTGCAAAAGAGTGGGCCGCTGGCTTGAACAAGCAAGGTCTGTCCGGCGACCAGATTCTGACGGCCTATATGGACTTCATGCGTCAGAACAAGCAGCCCATCGCGCGTCAATGGGATAAAGAGTAACTCTGAACCCAACAGTCCGCATGCACTGCAACGTGTCCGCATGGACCGTTTGAGCCAACGTGAAAGCCCTCCACGCACTGTTCCTTCGGCTGATCTCTGGTCTCAACAGCGTTGGCACGCTACTGATTTTCGGTTTGATGATGTTGGTGACCGCGGACGTATCGATGCGGTTCATCTGGTCACAACCGATTCCCGGTGTTGTTGAGATTGTTGAGATGTCTATCGTCGGTATTGTGTTTCTGCAGCTGACGCATGCAATGTCCGAGGGCAAAATGATTCGCGCGGACACCCTGCTGGGTATTCTGATGGTCCGGGTACCGCGCGTAGGGCACGCGCTCGATGCAGTTGGCCAGCTCGCTGGAATCGCGCTGATGAGCGTCATTCTCGAGGGCCAGATCCCTCGATTGATTGAAGCCTGGACGGAGAACAGCTTCAAAGGTAATCCAGGGCTGTTTACCGCACCCACCTGGCCGCTGGAGCTGATGGTGGCGCTTGGCTGCGCGGCTGGGCTGATCCAGTTTTTGATTCAGTTCGGTCGCGCACTCGGCCGTTTGCGCCGCAACGAAGTCATTTACCTCACGCCTCAGTGAGGCTGTACCCGTGACACCTTTTGAGATTGCGGCACTGTCGGTATTTGGGATGCTGGTGTTGCTCCTTGCCGGCGTTTATGTCGGCGTGGTGCTCACCGTAGTGTCGTATCTCGGCGTCTGGATCATCAAGGGCGATCCCGCGGTCGCAAGCAATCTGCTGCTGCTCGCGGTTGCAGACAGCATCTCAAGCTATGTGTTTGGCGTCATTCCGCTATTCGTACTGATGGGTATGTTCGTATCCATCTCGGATATCGGTAAAGATACCTATGAAGTCGCCAATGTCGTGTTTCGAAGGCTGCGCGGTGGGCTTGGCGTGGCAACCGTTGCTGCCAACGCGCTGTTTGCAGCGATCACCGGCGTCAGCATCGCTTCGGCATCGGTGTTCACCAAGGTGTCGGTGCCACAGATGCTCCGTCACGGCTACCAGCCGCGCTTTGCAGTAGGAGTCGTAGCTGGCAGTTCGCTGCTCGGCATGCTGATTCCGCCCAGCCTGCTGCTCATTCTGTTTGCAGTACTGACCGATCAATCGGTTGGTGATATGTTCCTCGCGGGCGTCATCCCGGGCATATTGCTGTCGCTAATGTTTTGCCTGGGTATTGTGCTGGCCGCCTACCTGATTCCGAACTCGGTGATGCGCGCGGGTGCGCTAGGCACAGGAACCGATCAGGCTGACATGAGCGTGGGTGAAGCGCTTCGCAAACTCTCACCCATCTTGCTTCTGATTGGCGTTGTTATTGGCGGTATCTATGGCGGTTTGTTTACTCCAACCGAAGCAGGTGCGATCGGTGCGTTCGGTGCCTTTCTGCTCACCGCAGCGCGCCGTAAATTGACCTGGGCTAGCCTCTGGCAGGTGCTGGTGGAAACGGGACACGTCACCGCTACCATCTGCTTTCTCATCATTACGGCCACCATGTACAGCCGGATGCTGGGCGTAGCAGCGGTTCCGGGGCAGCTTGCGCAGTGGGTCACAGGCCTGGATACGAATTTCTATGTGGTGCTTGCGATATACCTGGGCATCATCCTGATGCTGGGTTGTTTGATCGACGCAGCCTCGATCATGCTGATCACGGTTCCTCTGTTTCTGCCGCTGTTCATGGCCTTCAAGATCGATCTGGTGTGGTTGGGCGTGATTACCACTATTGCAGTGGAAGTGGGCCTGCTGACACCACCATTCGGCGTTGCTGTGTTTGTCATCAAGGCAACGCTTGATGATCGGCGCATCACCATTACCGACATTTTTCGCGGTGCGTTGCCATTCGCCGGAATCGTGATGCTGACGCTGCTTCTCATCATCATTTTCCCGAGAATCGCAACCGGCATCCTCGGCCGCTTCTGATACGCGGCTGAGCAACGCTTTTAGCCTTCCAGGAGCCTGGATGAATCCGCTACGTACTGCTGTAATCGGCCTCGGATGGTGGGGCCGTCAGATCGTGGCCTGTCTGAAAGAAAGCCCCCGTTTCCGGGTGACGCACGGCGTAGACGTGGCGCCCGCGACAGCAGCCGAGTTTGCGCAGGCCCATGGGCTCGAGTTATCCAATTCGCTCGCTGCGGTACTTACCCGACGCGATATTGATGCCGTCGTGATTGCAACGCCACACCGACAGCATGAAGTGCAAGCGCTTGCTGTGGTTGCTTCTGGCAAACAGCTGTTCTGCGAAAAGCCGCTCACGCTGACAGCGGCAGGCGCCGAGCGTATCTTAGATGCGTGCGCGCGCGCGAAGGTGGTGTTGGGAATCGGTCACGAGCGGCGTTTCGAGCCCGCCATGGAAGAGACTTGCCGCATGGTCACGTCTGGCGAACTCGGTCAGCTGCTGCACCTCGAGGCCAACGTCAGTCATAACCTGTTCGCCAAAATGGCGCCGGGTAATTGGCGGATCGACCCGGCCGACGCGCCAGCCGGGGCCATGACCGCACTCGGCATTCACCTCACTGATATGTTCGTATCGCTGGCAGGCCGCCCGCGCGCCGTGCGGGCTCGATCAGCGCGCGTAATGCGCGAGGCGTCTGGCACCGACCATATCTCGCTCTGGATCGAATTTGAATCGGGCATCACTGGTGCTGTGACCTGCCTGTCGTCAACGCCGTTTCACGGCCGAATGAGCTTCTTCGGCAGCGGCGGCTGGGTTGAGGTCAAGGAAAACGGTAACGTTGATAAAGGACTGCCCAGCGACCTGACGCACTGCAACGCAGCGCTTGAGCGCAACGTTCGATCCTATGCCCCAATCAATACTGTGCGCAGCAACTTCGAAGCGTGGGCCGCTGCGATTGCTGGTGAAGCGCCCTACCGCTTCACCAGCGACCAGATCCTCGACAACATCCGCACGCTGGACGCGGTCGTTCGATCGGCCGCAGCCGGCGGCGAACTGATCAGGATTCAGCCCTAAAGCCTACCCCGCATAAATGGGTATACCAGCGCGAGGATTACGCGCGATTAATGGTTTGCGCGAGCAGCCCCACAGCTACTTTTTCTTGATCGCTGGGAAGGGCTTGCTGATGGATGGATCGCCTGGGCCGAAGTGATGCCGCGGCGACACGGGCCGGCAAGCTGGCCGAATAGGTTCAAAGCTCCGGTGGCGTCAGGCGCTGCGAGAGTTCGCGCTTCAGAACCTTGCCGCCGCTGTTGCGCGGCAACTCGCTGACGACAAACACGGCACGCGGCCATTTCGGCCGTGGCAAGAGCGCGCGTACATGGGCCAGCAGCGCCTCGGGCTCACAGGGTGCGGTGAGCAGAACAAAGGCCGCGATCTCCTCACCGAAGTCTCGCGAGGGCCAGCCCAGGACGGCACTTTCGGCGACCGCGGGGTGCGCGTTCAACGCAGCCTCGATGTCAGAGGGGTAGATGTTGATACCCGCGCGGATGATCATGTCCTTCTGGCGTCCGCAGATCGTCACGAAGCCATCAGCATCCAAGGAAGCGAGGTCACCAGGATAGAACCATCCCTGTCGAAAGGCCTCGGCCGAAGCATCGGAATCGCAATGATAGGCAGTGGCACAAGCAGGGCCGCGATAGCGCAGCAGGCCAGTTTCACCAGGCGGCAAGGTTCGGTCCTGCGCATCTACCACTTCGACTTCCACAGCGAAGACGGGGCGGCCCACCGTCTGCCCATGAGTGGCGATGTCATCAGGCGTAAGCAGCGAGATCCCACCCCCCTCGGTCGAAGCGTAGTACTCGAAAAAGCGCGGGCAGAGCCGGTCGCGGATCGCTACGCGCTCCGCAGGCGAAAGCGGCGCGCCGGAGGAAAACAGCAGGTTCAGCCCCTGCAGCGGCGCGAGCGCGGCGTCATCGAGCGCCAGCAGGCGGCGTAATTGCGTGGGCACGAGGAACAGGCTGGTCGCCTGCTCGGACGCCACGCAAGTGATGAGGTCCTGCGGCGCGCAGGGTGGCGGCTTGAGGATTAGCGTGCCGCCGGAAAACAGCACCGACATCGCAAACGTGCGGCCACCGCCAAAGTACAGTGGCGTGGCACAGATGAAACGATCCCGGCCATTCAGGCCGAGATTGATCCAATGGGTGCGAAACCGCGCCAGAAAGTGCCGATGCTCAATCAGTGGCCCCTTGGGCCGCCCGCTGGTGCCGGACGAAAGCGACAGCACGAACGGCGCTTTGGCATCGGAGGCGAAGACGATGCCCACCTCATCGGATTCCCCAGGCTGCATACAGCGCAAGCCAGGCAACAGCGCCATGTCAGGCTCGATCAGCACAAGACAGGCGCCGAAATGCGACGCCACATTGCACTGCTCCTGGACAGTCCAACGCACATCCATCGGCAAGATGGCGATACCGGCCCGTGCCATGGCATACAGCGCCACGACGTGCTGCGTCGTGTCGCGCAAGCAGACACCCACCGGTTGCCCAGCCGGCAGCGCCTGACCGTGCAGCCACGCCGCCATGCGACGTACCCGGTGCGCGAACTGCGCATGCGTCAGCTCCTGGTTACCCTCAATCAGCGCGGGGTGACTCGGACGCGCTCTGGCGTGGATGTCGAGCGCATCGGCGAGGTTCATGCCTAGCCTTTGAGCTTGTAGATGCGTTCGACATTGGTCCGCAGGAACTTCGTGCGGACCACTTCTGACAGCCCTAGCTCATCGATCTCTGCCATGGTGCGCGCGAAATCGAGCACAGGGAAATCAGTACCGAAGATGACCTTGTCCTGCCCGTAGCTTCGGATATAGTGCTTGAATGATTCTGGCCAGTACCGCGGGCTGTGAGCATCGGAGCCGATGAAGACATTGCTATGTTTCCAGGCCATTGCGATCATCTCCTCGGTCCAGGGGATGCCGACATGGATGCCGATGATCTTGAGCTCTGGGAAGTCGCAGGCCACAGCGTCGAGCGCGATGGGGCGGCCGACGGAGCGCCGGGGGTAGGAAGGGTCGTAGATCATCGATTGCCCGACCTGCAACTGCACCGGTACTTCGAGCTCGGCGCATTTCGCGTAAAAGGGATACCACTTCGCGTGGTCCGGCGCCAGCTCGAACCAATGCGGATAGAAGTGCGCTCCGATAAAGCCGTATTCGGTGACGGCTTGCGAAAGCTCACGCACGCCCTTCATTCCTGTGGTGGGGTCGAGGCCGGCGAGACCGTAGAAGCGATCCGGATGCGCCTGTACTGCGTCCGCCACCAGGCGATAGTCGACGTGGTAACAGGCAGGGTGTCCCAACCGGCCGACCTTGGCAGCGATGAGGAAGGCCTTCTCGATCCCGGCTGCATCCATGCGCGCGATCATGTCCCGCAGGCTCACCCCCTCGAAGATCTCGCGTTTGACGCGCATCTTAGAGGTGTAAAAGCCAGTGCGGTCAGGCCGGCCCGCCAGGGCCTGCGGCGTCCAGATGTTGACCACCGCGTCGATAGCGCCGATTTTTTTCATGTCCCTGCTCTTGAACCAAGTTGAAGTTCACGCGCGACGGTATCGCGTAACACTTCATTCGCCCCTTCGCCAAAGGTGTAAAGGCGCGAATCCCGCCACAGCCGTTGCATGTCGCTCTCGGCCGAGTAGCCCGCGCTGGCCAGAATCTGCATTCCGGCATCGGTGACCTCGCGCAGCGTTTCGGTCGCAATGATTTTTGCTTGTGCAGCCTCGCGCCGACACGGCGCGCCCTGGTCGATCAACCCGGCTAGATGCAGCACCATCAGCCGTGACAGATCGACGCGCATACGCATGTCGGCTAGGCGATGCGCGATGACCTGGTTATGGCCAATGGGGCGGTTAAATTGGACCCGTTCTCGCGCATGGCTCAGCGCAATCTGCAACGCTGACTCGGCCGCCCCGGTCACCGTGGCAGCCATCGAGGCGCGTGAATAGTGCAGCGTGGACATCAGATGTGCGAAGCCACGCCCTTCTTCGCCGAGCAGCGCATGCGCTGGCAGATCGACATCCTGCAGACCGATATCGAAGCTCGGCATACAGTTGTTACCGATCTTGGGCAGCATCGTCATCGAGATACCGGGGCTATCGGTCGGCACCAGGAACAGCGAAATGCCAGGACGGCCTTCGTGCGCTGGCCCCGTGCGCGCCGGCACGATCAACCAACGCGCCTGGAGCGCATCGCTGATCCAGCTCTTTCGGCCATTGATGAGCCAGCCATCACCGTGCCGAACTGCACGCGTTCGGATGGCAGCCGCATCGCTGCCCGCCTGCGGTTCTGAAAGCGCCAGGGCGCAGAAGACCTCGCCAGACATCAGCGGTGGCACAAGCAAGCGGCGTTGTGCGGCGCTACCGTAGGTCAGTAGCGACATCAGCCCGAAGCCCACGACACGGTTGAAGATCGATGCGACCATATAGGCGTGCTGCCCGAGCTTGAGCTGCACTTGCGCGATGGTGTTCCAGGCAGCGCCAAGCCCGCCCTCCGCCTCCGGCACGGCGAGCGCAAAAAGGCCCAGCTCGCCCATTCTGGGCATCAAGTCGTAGGGCGGCACATGGCCAGCATCGCGGCGCCTGATCTCATCTGGTGGCAATCGGCGATGGAGAAAAGTCTCGACGCTATCGAGGACCTCGCTGTCACTCATACCCGCAGTCTCGCCGAAGCGTGCCAGGGCACCAGCATCTTTCTGAGAGCTCCGATCGCGAAGTAGAACGAGAAACCCAGGATCGACATGTGGATCAGCACAGCAAACATCTGGTCGGTCTCGAAGGCGTTGAGCCGCGCGATTAGCAAATGGCCGAGCCCTGCATTGCCGCCGAGATACTCGCCCACGATAGCCCCGATAATCGCCAGGACGATCCCGATCTCGAGCCCTGTGAGCATATAGGGCAAGGCTGAGGGGAATTCGAGGCGGCGGAATACCTGCCACCGGGTAGCGTTCAGGGACACCATCACATCGCGGTGTCCCTCGTCGATGGATTTCACACCCATCGCCGTGTTGGTCAGGATAGGGAAGAAAGCAAGCACGGAGGCCACGATCACCTTCGAAGTGAGGCCGAAGCCGAACCACAGCACAAACAGTGGCACCAGCGCCACTTTCGGAATCACCTGCGTGGCGACGATGAAAGGGTTGAGTGTCAGTTCGAGCCAGCGCACCCTCGCGATCATCACGCCCAGTCCCACGCCGATCACGGTGGCGTAGGCGAACCCTGTGAAAGTGGCGTAGACCGTCATCCATGTATGGTGCCAGGCGCGAGGGTCCTGCAGCAATCCGAGCCAGGCCTTCGCCACCGCACCCGGGCGCGGCAGGATCATCGGCGAGACGCCTGCTGCGCGCACGTAAGCCTCCCAGATCAGTATCAGGAGGGCGAGCAGGATGGGCGTCGTGATCCATGGCAGCAGGCGCTCGCGCGTGACGCGGCGCTGGGTGAATTGGGCAGTCGCCGGGGAGGCTGTTGACACTGCGGGGTGGGGTGCGTTGTCCATTGCTAGCTGATCTGGTTCAGTCGATGGCGAAGCTGCCGCACGATCTCCTGGAACTCTGGCATCGATTGCAGGTCGGGCTCGCGCGGCCGGGCAAAGGGCACACGCACCTCCATATCCACCCGACCGGGGCGCGGTGATAGCAGCAGGATACGATCGCCCAGGAACACCGCCTCGGCTATGGAATGCGTTACCAATACGATGGTCTTGCGCGTCGCGATCCAGATGCGCTGCAGCTCGAGGTTCATCGCCTCGCGCGTCATGGCGTCGAGCACGCCAAAGGGTTCATCCATCAACAGGATGCGCGGATCGTAGGAAAGTGCCCGCGCGATGGCAGCGCGCTGTCGCATGCCACCCGAGAGTTCTCGCGGCCAGCGCTTCTCAAACCCCTCGATGCCCACGAGCTTGGCCAGTGCGCGCGCGCTCTCCAGTCTTGTGTTCTTCGGCTCGCCCTTTAGCTCTAACGGCAGGGCGATATTTTCCTCAATGCTGAGCCAGGGGAACAGATGGGCTTCCTGGAACACCATGCCAAGATCGGCGAGGGCCGGAGCCTGCCGCTCACCGCTATGCCATAGGTTCTGCCCCTCGATCTCGATCTCGCCAGAAGTGGGTGAGATGAGCCCGCCGATCATTCGTAGCATCGTTGTCTTGCCGCAGCCGGAGGGTCCAAGCAAGACGACCAGCTCTGCCCGCGCTACCGAGAGGTCAGTCGCAGCCAGCGCATAAACCGGCTCGTCACGGGTGCCGTACCATTTCTCGACGTCGCGAAAGCGGATGGCTGTATGCGCTGCGTCATCCATACGGAAATACCGCCTCGCCATTCACAATAGCCTGCGCGGCCTGGTTCGTGTCAATGATCCGCGCAAAGCCGAACTTCATGGCAGAGAGTGAAGCCTCGTGCCGAGCGATATCGAAATCTGCCACCGCATCGCGCACCACGAAAGTGCGGATATCGCGCTGCGCTGCGTCGCGCACGCTGGTCTCGACACACATCGAAGTGGTAACGCCACCCACCATGAGCGCCCGGATGCCGCGCGCACCCAGCAGCATGTCGAGAGAGGTGCCGAAGAAGGCCGAGTATCGCGGCTTATCGATCACCGCGTCTTGAGGCGCGACGCCGGCTTCCGGTGGGATCTCGATGTCATCGCTACCGCAGGCGAGCGCGCCAATCTTGCCCAGGTGTGGGCGTAACTCGGTGGTCAGCAACCCGCCGTCGGCGTGATCCGCACGCAGCACATGGCGCGTCCAGATCACCAGCATGCCTGCGGCGCGTGCTGCCCGGGCCAGTGCGAAGCCTTGCCGCGCGGCGTCGGCGCAGGGCGAGACATCACGCCCCTGAGCCGCCACGAACCCCCTGGGATGCACAAAGCCTCGCTGGTAATCCACCAGCAATAGCGCTGCTTCAGATCGGCGGAAGCGCATCAAGCTCGAGCGCGGTCCACGAATTCGTTCGTGAACAAGGTCTCGGCACGCACGCTCGGGGGCGCGAAGCCCGCGGCGGCCATCAGGTCGTAGCCACGCTGCCAGCGCTCGGGCACGTTGCGCAGCAGATTATCCCGGCCAGCTGTCAGCCAGAACTGCATCTCGTTGCGCAGGATCAGCGGCGCCAAAGCCGTATTACTCATCTCCGCAATCTCGAAACTCTTCAGATTTGAGAGCGTCTTCGTCAAGGTGGTATCGGCCAGCATGTCGTCCAGAGAGCGCTTGACCGCACGAAGGAATCGCACCACCACATCGCCGTTCTGTGACAGCGTGGGACGTCGCGCGATGTAGCACTGACCCGGGATCGGCGCGACCGTGTCGGTGTTCCAGGAAACATGCGGCGTATTCATGGCCTGCAACGCCACAGGCACACCGGCTGAGACGATATAGGCGTCGATCCGTCCCTGTTCGATCAACTGCAGCCCAGCCGGTGAGTTCGGCGCAGTCTGCCGCGCCACGCGCGTGCGATCAACACCGCGCGCCTGCAGCATTACATCGAGCACGATCTCGGTGGCGCCACCGACGGAGAGAATACCGATGGTTTTGCCGACCATTTCCTCCGGCGTGCGTATCGGCTTTGCGACGGTACTAATTACATAGAAGGGAGAGCCCTGGCTAATCGTACCAACGGCCACTAGATCATTACCACCGGGGCGCGAGGAGGCGCGGATATGGTCACCTACGCCAGTGCGCGACAGCAGCGCACCGCCTCCGAGTACCTGCTGCACCGCCATCGCCGAGCCACGCCCCTGCTCGATCGTGACATCGAGGCCCTCGCGCTCAAAATAGCCGCCGCCCTTAGCGTGCAGCACATCGGCAAAAGCGAGGATATGTGAGAAGGGCGTCACATAGGTCATGCGGCGCGCCGCCTGTGCGCGGAGATCGCCGATGGTGCAGGACAGAACGCCCATCCCCCCAAGGGCCAGAGCGGTGCGACGCGTGACGATCGGGTTGTTCATGGCGAATTCCTCAAAGGTATCAGGCTACTACAGAACCTAGGATTGTTGACCCCTGGTCCGTCGCGAACGAACGCAGGCATCGATTGGATTCGGACGTTTTGCAACACGAGATTCCGTGAGGCGGGCGACGGTGTTTCAAAACCCGTCAATGCGGCGCGGCGGCCCGTCGCGGGCCTTGTCAGCTACGCCCGAGATAGGCTTCCTTGACCCGCTCGTCTTGTTTCAGCGCCGCACACGATCCGGATGCAATGATCGCGCCAGTCTGCAGTACGTAACCTCGGCTGGCAGTCTCGAGCGCGTAGCGCGCATTCTGCTCCACCAGCAGCACGCTGGTGCCGGCGCGATTGATGGCGCGAATGCTCTTGAAGATCTCCAGCACCACCAACGGTGCCAGGCCCAGCGACGGTTCATCCATGCACAGGAGCACCGGCTCCGACATCAACGCGCGGCACAGTACCAACATTTGCTGCTCGCCGCCCGATAGGGTACCGGCGCGCTGCGCGGAGCGCTCGCGCAGGCGAGGAAACATGTCCATCATGCGTTCGATCAGCATGCGGGTCTTCGCCTTGTCGGCGCGGTATTTGAAGCCGCCCATTTCCAGGTTTTCGCGGACAGTCAGGAAAGGGAATACGCGCCGCCCTTCCGGTACTAGGGCGATACCGGCCAGCAGGCGCTCGTGAGAGCGCATACGCGTGACTTCGTTGCCGCGGAACAGGATGCGCCCGCGGCGCGGCATCATGGCTCCAGCTACCGCGCGCAAGGTGGTCGACTTGCCTGCACCATTTGCGCCAATCAGCGTAACGATCTCGCCTTCGCCAACGTGGAATGAAATGTCGCGACAGGCCGCCACGTCGCCATAGGCTAGTTCGATTCCCTCGACTTGCAACAGGGCCGCCATCAGACCAGCGCTCCACTTTCAAATTCGCCGCCCAGATAGGCTTCGATCACACTCGGGTTACTCTGCACCGCCTTGGGCGGGCCTTCGAAAAGGAATTCGCCGTGGTCCATCACGAACACATGATCGGCGACCTTCATCACCAGATCCAGATGGTGCTCGACCACCACCACGGTGATGCCGCGCTCCCGAATGTCGCGCAAGCGCTGCAGCAGGAAAGCGACCTCGGCGGCGTTGAGGCCAGCGGCTGGTTCATCGAGCATGAAAAGTTTGGGTCGCGTCGCCAGCGCGCGTGCGATCTCGAGCATCCGCTGTTGCCCGTAGGCCAGGGATCCGGCCCGTTGTGCAGCCAAATCGCCCAGGCCTACAAAATCGAGCAGCGCCAGGCCTTCTTCACGACAACGGGTCCAGTCGCGCCAGAAGGTTGCGCCCGGCAGCAGGTATTGCCAGGCTGGGACCTGATGATGAATATGAAAACCTGCCAACACATTATCGAGAAGGGAGAGTTGCTTGAACAGGCGGATTTTCTGGAAGGTGCGAGCCAACCCGAGCCGCGCACGGCGATGCGCGGGTAGTCCGGTGAGATCCCGGCCGGCGAAACGCAGTTCGCCCGAATCGGGCTGGTAGGTGCCTGACAAGAGGTTCATCAGCGTCGACTTACCGGCACCATTGGGGCCGATTACTGCAAAGATCGATTTTTCTGGCACCTCAATCGAAATGCCTGCTACTGCCTTGACCCCGCCGAAACTCTTTCTGAGTTCGCGGGCTTCGAACAGCGCGTTCACCGACCCCCCCCGCTGGTATCGCTTGCGCGTCTTGTAGCCACACCTTTGAAGCGAGCACGCAGCAATTGCCAGGCCTGCACCATGCCGCCGGGCATGAACAACACCACCAGCGTGAGCGCCAGGCCGTAGACGATCAGGCGCAGGTCACCAAACCCGCGCAGCAGTTCTGGCAGGAAGGTCAGTACGATCGCGCCGATCACCGGGCCGATCATTGTGCCCATGCCGCCTACAACCACCATGGCCAGCATGGTGAACGACTCGACGATATTGAACGCGTCCGGCACCAGGGTGCCGACAAAACCCGGGTAGAAGCAGCCCGCTAAGCCAGCGATGGCCGCTGACAGGCTGAAGGAGAAAGCTTTCCATTTGGCGCCATGGACACCCAGCGAGGCGGCTGAAATCTCGTCCTCGCGAATCGCGCGCAGGGTCTCACCGATTGGTGAACGCAACAGGTTATCGAGAAGCAGATAGACCACGAGCGCAATGCCCGCCACGAGGTAGAACAGCGCAGCCGGGTTGCCGAAATTAAGATCCGGGAAGCCTGGTACTGCAAGCGGTGGCGGTCTGATACCGTAGATTCCGCGCACACCTTGGGTGACGCTTTCCCAGTTGATCAGTATCTGATAAACGATCACGGCAAACCCGAGCGAGGCGATGCCCAGGTAGTGCCCGCGCAGGCGTGCGGCAAACGCAGCCAGCAGCAAGCCCACCAGACCGGAAGCAAGCACCGCCGCCACGCAAGCGAGCCAGAAATTCCAGCCGTAGCTCTTGAGCAGTACCGTAGTGACGTAGGCGCCAATGGCAAAAAACCCCGACTGCCCCAGGTTGAGCTGCCCGGTATAGCCGATCACCAGGTTGAGCGATATCGCCAGCAGCACGTTCATGGCGCACACGACCAAGATGCCGCGCCAGTAAGGCGTACCCAGAACGACCGGCAAAAGCAGCAGCACGAACATGGCGCCTAGGTACCAGGGCCAGCGCACATCTCGCCGCAGCGCTGCGGCAAGCCCCCTCATGTCGGGCACCGTCTGCGGGTTGCCAGTGCGTTCATACGTTCTCCTCGCGCCGCTCGGCGATGAGCCCGGTGGGCCTGACCACCAGCATGATGAGGAGCAGTGAGAACACCACCAGATCGATCAGGCCCGAACCCAGATATTGCACTGTAAAGGCCTCGATCAGGCCGACCAGGATGCCAGCGACAATGGTACCTTCCATGTTGCCGAAACCGCCGATGATCACGATGGCGAAAGCCTTGACGATCAGGCTTACCCCAGCGAAGGGAGTAAGCACAATCACCGGTCCCAGGAGGGCGCCGGCCATGCCTGCCAAGGCAGACGCGATGACGATGGTCAGGCCAATGAGAAAAGTCTCGTTGATGCCCATCAAGCCTGCGGTCTCACGGTCTTGCGACACCGCGCGCAAGGCCTTGCCAAGGTAGGTGAACTTCATAAACACATACAACGCGCCGATCGCCAGCGCCGCCACGATCACTACCAAGAGGCTCTGCTGCGAAAAGAAAATCTTGCCAAAGCGGATGGTCTGCTGCGCGAAGGGTGAATCGAACTGGAAGGGAATCGGCCCGAACAGCGCGAGTTGCCCGTTTTCCAGCAATACCGATACGCCGATGGTGGCGATCAGTGGGCGCAATTCGTCGCCGCGATTGCGCAAGGGCGCGAACACCAGGGCATTGACCATTAACCCGAGCAGCGCGCCTGCTCCCAACCCGAGGAAGATCGACAGGAGGTAGCCGGTGGTGTCGGACAGGCCCAGCATCTTAGTGAGGAACCGGGTGGCAGCGAAGAACGCGACGAACGCACCGACGGTGACAAAGTCGGCATGCGCGAAATTGATCTGGTTCATCACCCCGTAGATCAGGGTCAGACCCAAGGCTACGATCACGTACAGGCAGCCGAGATAGATGCCGTTGATCGATTGCTGCAAAATCAGTGTGAGGAAATCAGTCACTCGGGCTTTATCGTTCCCGCGCAAGCGGGAGTCCAGTTGGATTGAATGGACATTTGCCTGGTTCCTGCATGCGCGGGAACGTCCGGCACCCTGTTGCTCATCGGCGCCACCGGATGCCGCCGGTCATACGCGCACCGGGTGGCGCCTACCTGCTCTACCAGGGCAGGGCTTTCCAAGACAGGTCAGGCTGGGTCTCGACAAAGTGGATCACCGACAGGTCTGAATTCTGGCCCTTGGCATCGAAGGTGATTTTGCCCGTTGTGACCTCGACATCCTTCATTTTCGACAAGCCCTCACGCAGCGACTCCGAATCCTTGGCGCCACGGCGCACCGCCTCAGCGATGAGGAGAATGGTGTCATAAGCGTGTGCATTGATGTGCGTGGGCGTCTTGTCAGCGCCGTACTTGGCACGGAACGCCGCATTGAAGTCGGTCACGATCTTGCGCTTCTCGGTGGGATCGAACTGCACAATGCGGATGTAGCCCACCGATGCCTGGCCGGCTTTAGCGTCGTAACCCCAGGGCAACCAGATCGAGCCCATCTGAATGGCATTGCCGCCGCCGCCCTTGACCACCTTGGCCTGGGCCAGTGCCTGCGAAAGCCGCACCTGCTGACCCTCAAGGCCGAAGGTCGGCAGGACGTCGATCTTGCCGAGCGAGGCGATGCGCGTAGCAATCGCGGTGAAGTCGTTCACATCACGGCCGAAATCGATACGAGCGACGATTTTGCCGCCGGCCGCCTCGAACTCCTTGGCAAAGCCGTCCGCATTGTCGACGCCGGCATTGGTCTTCTCGTGCAACAACACCGCGGTGCGGGCGCCAAGCTTGTTATACGCGTTACGCCCTAACGGCACCCCCTGCTGTTGCGCATTGGGGAAAATCCGGAACACGTACTTGTAGCCCGACTCGGTCAACTGGTTGGTGGCGGAACCGGCATTGAGCATTGGTACTTTGGCCTGCTCCAGGATCGGTGCGATCGCAAGCGACGCATCCGAACACTCCTCACCAACCACGATGTGTGGCTTGAATTGCTCCAATACGCGCTTGACGGTATTGGTCGCCTGCAATGGGCTACAGGCGGAATCCTCATATTGCACCTGTATCTTGGTGCCGTTGATGCCATTACCGCGATTGACCTGCTCTAGCGCCATGTCGATACCTTCCTTGCCCTGCACACCAAAATAGGATGCGGGTCCGGAGATAGGCATAAGCACGCCCACGCGGATGACGTTCTGCGCCAGGGCAGGCGCGGCGAAAGCGGCGAGCGCTACTGCTACCGCGGCACCCAATTTCAATCCAGATAACCGACTCATGTGAACCTCCTTGATGCAAGAAACGTGACCAACCCTCGCCTGGAAGCGAACGGCAACCCAGCACCGAAAGATACCCGAAGGTGTCTAGCAGAGCCAGCCCAGACTGTTTTTGAGTGGAAGGATGCTGACGCGCTATAGAAACGCCACCCTGCTATTGCGCCGTGCCCGCAATACCGATGGATCGCGATGACTTTGCATGCTACTCACGCGATCTGGAACTTGAATGCCTTGATGCCAGACAGGGCCTTACTAGCCTTCACCGCTAACCTCGCCTGCCAGAGGCCATACGCAGACTGCTGCGCCTAGTAATCGACCAGGACGACATCGCCGTTTTCAAACTTAAAAGGTAGATGCCAGTTGCCGTTGACGCTGACTGACCAATGTCCAGATAGGTCGCCCTTGAGGGGGGCTAGTCCCGGCCGGGCCGGTTTATGTCTTCGGGCCGTGATGCGGCTCCAGCGCTGACAGCTGCCTAGCCAGGCGCGGAGCATGAACGGCTTGGACGCCAGCGCGTGAGCCGCATTTGAAGAAGCGCTCAACGCCCTTACGCCTGAAGCCTCGGATCATTTGAAGCTTGGAGCGTGTGGCGCTACACACCGCAAGCGGCATAACTCTCCATCGGGGGGTTCGAGTCCGCAATCCCACCAGAAACAGGAGGTCTGAAAACTGAGCGAGTTTTGGTTGAGCACTCGCTCGTGCCCCGCTGCGATCCAAGTATTCCCGCGGGTTTCAGGGCTGTTCAAAGCTGTCACCCATCATCCTGCCCGTCATCTCTGAATTACTTGCCGACTACGGCTCAGTCTTTCGTTGAAGGGCTGTGCAGATGGATCTTTGCCCCTCGCAGTCCCAGCCGCCAGCCTCCCTCAAACTCTTCCTCGTTTCGCGCATCATAACGGTGAGGGGCGCTGTTGGTTGCTGCGACCACCCTCCGAGCGCCGGTGAGCAAGGTGCTGGGCTTCGCGATGGCTACCCATGCCCGTGCACGCGACAGGCGAAGATCTTCGCAAATCGGGTAGGCGCGGGCATCGCGCGGCAAGCGCGGGCATCGCGCGGCAAGGTAACAGTGCCGGGATCGTGCGGATGTGGATGCGGCTGTTTCATTGCCCCCTCTCTTGATGTCGGCCCCAGGTCGAACGCCGCGTTACGGACACTATCGGCTGCGCGGCGGATGGCTCCACCGCGGGACCGCGTTGTCAACCGCCGATCCGGTAGCGCACCGTGATTTTCTGAGGGCTCGCGCTCAGTCGTGTGAGCGAATATCCATGATCAGCGAGAACTGCAGGCCAATGTAGGTGTTGATCCCGATAATCATAGCCACGCCCGTATCGTTAAAGTAGCTGCGCTTGACTCGAAGCCCCGCGGTTCCAGGCTTGACGGACAGGCGATGAGCGATGGTGTCGGGCAAATTTAGCGCCGACACCTCCTGGCGAACCGAACTGACCCGCTCGCTATAAAGCTTTTCAATGAGCGAATACACAGCGCCCTGCCAGGGTTGGAGCTGATCTCGGATACCGGCGTACTGCTCGCGAATAAACGATTCATTCCACGCGCGCGGGAAGCTAGATGATTGGTCGCGCGGTTCCCGGTAGGCCTGAATTTTAAGAAGCCGCTCACCTACGGTAGCGCCCAGTAATGAGGCAAGCTCGCGGTCAACCTCGACCCAATGTGACTCCAAGCCCACCAGCCGGGTGTCTCGGCCATGACGCTCAACGTCTTCCAAAGAGCCGAGCACCCGCGCGACTTTGGTGATCTGCTGTGCCTGCAGCACCTCGGTGCCTCGCCCCTGATGGCGCGAGACGAGGCCTCGGAGTTGGAGGACTCGTATTGCTTCGCGGGCGGTGTGCCGACTTATGGAAAATTGCCTGCACAGATCGCTCTCGCTCGGCAATAGCGAGCCGGCCGGATGCCTACCAGTGAGAATGGCGAGCCTGAGTAAGTCGGCAACTTCGCTGTAGCGGGGTCGAGACTTATCCTGCCTGAGCGATCGGGTTGGCCGCTGTGATTCGAGCCTGTTGGTGGGCATGTGGCGCAACCGTCTGCAGGTCAGTCGGATAGGGCGCGAGCATCCGTGGTGGCCCAGCCTGCGACCACCTGGGTACCAACTGTCCAGAGGCGAGTCTGCTCGCTGACGGCTGCATCAGCAACAAGCGAAAGGCCATTCGAGGTCCGAACGCAGGCACGCTGGAAACCGCCCATGTAGGTGAGCTCCTGAATGGTTGCAACGACTTGGCGATCGTTCGAAGAGGGCTGCGAGCCGGGCTGCCGGACGCCGACGCTTCCGTATCGAAGAACTACTGTGACCGCGCTCCCGACGCTAATATGGGGTCCCGGAATGGCGCTAATGATTTCACCGCCCTGGGAGAGCTCCACCATGCAGCGATCGGCTGATTCGACTGCCGTCACCCGCCCACCCAAAAGATTGGCGTGACCAACGAAACGAGCCACAAAGCGAGTCTGTGGTGTTTCGTAGATTTCCTGAGGTGTACCCAGCTGAACGATTCGGCCGTTGTCGAAGACCGCGATCCGATCGGACATCGTCATGGCCTCAGTCTGATCGTGCGTGACGAAAATGAAGGTGCTTCCGAGCGAGCGATGCAACTGCCTAAGCTCGACCTGCAGTTGAAGCCGCAGCTGCAAATCGAGCGCACCTAAGGGCTCATCGAGCAGAAGCACCGATGGGTCGTTGACCAGCGCGCGGGCTATCGCAATTCGTTGGCGCTGCCCGCCCGACAACTGCTCGGGAAGGCGCTGATCGTAGCCTTGCAACTGCACCATCGAGAGAGCCTGTTCAACCCGTCGCTTGATTGTGGCCCGATCTGCTTTCTTCATCCGAAGGCCAAAGGCAATATTCTCAAACACATTCATGTGCGGGAACAGCGCCAGGTGCTGAAAAATCATGTTGGTGCGGCGCGCGAATGGCGGCACGCCTGAGACGTCTTTGCCATCGATTCGCACCTGGCCGGAGCTTTGATGCTCAAACCCGGCAATGATTCGCAAAAGGGTGGTCTTGCCGCAGCCGCTTGGGCCCAATAGCGAAAGAAACTCTCCCCTGCGGACTTCGAGCGAGATCTGATTCAGGACGGAGGTGGTGCCAAACTGCTTGGATACGTCAATGATTTCGACCGCGGGTGAAGAAGTCATCTGAATGGCGCTCACTTGTCCGGATAGGTGGTGAAAGACAATACGCCGCCAACTTTGCGGGCGTCAAGCATCCGGGTCTATTTCGGATGGGGCGTGAAAGCCCTACCGGTGGGGGCCTCAAGCGACGGGTTCAGCAGTGAAATCTTTCTTGACGCTTCTCGGACGCAAGCGCTACTCTGAACTCGTCCAATCAAGTTGTAGAGCACTAGGCGCATCAGGCGATGGGCGCGGTTTCAGCATTCAGCGGTCTGTCCGCGACTGCTCACTCAGTGGGGTCTACATGTCATCGGAAGTAGGGAAAGTCTCGGCCGAAACATTGAAGGAAATCGCGTTGTTCCCGGCGGCAACGCTGTATGAGGCGCAAGGGAGGTCCGGCGGCATGAGCCCCGACATACGGCCCATGATGGACCGCCTGCGCCTTTGTGGGCCAGCCTATACGCTTCGTATCCTGGGTTGCGAAACCGCTGCGGTGCTGTGGGCGGTGGAGCAGGCTCCAGCCGGGTCGGTGCTTGTCATCGATACCGGCAGCGTCGGGGTGCATCCGGTGTGGGGCGGCACATCGAGCCTGGCGGCAACGATGCGCGGGATCGCGGGTATTGTCACGAACGGCTTGCTTCGAGACATCGATGAAATTCGTGACGCGAAATTTCCCGTGTATGCGACAGGGGTCTGTGTTCAAGGCACGCTGAAAAATCACCCAGGATGGACAGGCATTCCAGTGAGCGTGGGCGGCGTGATTGTCAATCCTGGCGATATTGTGCGGGGTGACTCGGACGGTGTCGTAGTGGTTCCCGCTGGTCAGGCCCAGGCTTCGCTTGAGGCCGCGCGCAAGCAACGTGACAAGGAAATCGCCCGTGACGCGCGGATCCGCGCGGGTGAGCCGGTATCGGTAGTGGTGGGTTTGCGGGCTGCGCCGTGAAACACGCCATGGGTCAAACGCTCAGCGAAAAAATCCTATCGCGTGCATGCGGTCGACAGGTAAAGCAGGACGAAATCATTTTCCCCGAGCCCGATCTCATCACCACGCACGACTGGTACGTGGTGAATTTTGCGAAAGTGATGGATGAGTTGGGCGTCGATCGTCTTCACGCGCCGGATAAGCTCCTTATCTCAACCGATCACGAGCCGGTGGCAACCAGCCCGCTGGCTGCACAGCGTCAACGACAGGTCCGAAAAATCTTAGAGCGTCTTGGCATCAAGCATTTCTACGACGTGGGTCGCGGCGGACATGGGCACGTATTTCCCATGGAGCTTGGTTACGTCCGCCCTGGCATGCTCACCATCGCTTATGACATTCACGTGACCAACTACGGTGCGCTCGGGTGCCTCGGAATTCCGGTAGTCACCGAAATCACCGAAGTGCTCGCGTGCGGTTCAGTCTGGCTGAAGGTTCCTCACACCGTGCGGGTCAACCTGCATGGCCGGCTTTCGCCGGGAACCTCAATGCGCGATGTGGCCCAGAAACTCATCGCGGTACTCGAGGTCGATGACGTCGACTATGGTGTTGTCGAGTATGGCGGCCCCGCGCTGTCGCAGGTGAGCTTCGCTGGCCGTCAGGTGTTGTGTAACACGCCGATCGAAATTGGAGCCAAGTCGGCTCTGGTTGAGCCGGATCAGCAGACGCTCGACTACCTCGCGACGCGTACAACCGAACCCGTTTTACTGATCAAAAGCGATCCTGATGCAAACTTTCGTCGCGTGATCGACTTCGACCTGTCGCTCGCGGAGCCGCAGGTTGCTGTTCCTCCGACACCGGACAAGGTGGTGGGTGTATCGCAGGTAAGGGGTCGCAAGATCCATCACGCGTTTATCGGTTCATGCGCCGCGGCAAGCTTTGAGGATCTGCAGGTGGCTGCTGATATTCTGCGCTATCGACGCATTCATCCTGGTGTGCGTTTCTTTGTAACACCGGGCACGCAGCGGGTGCTGTCGCAGGCAGAAGAGGCAGGCATCATGAAGGTGTTCGTGGATGCTGGCGCCGCGATTACGGCGCCCGGCTGTGGGGTATGTGCCGGTGGAAAAATTGGCCCGCTTACCGACGAAGAAGTGTCCATCAATACGGGCACCCGCAATGACTACGGGCGTCTCGGCTCTGCCAAAGCGGAGATTTATCTAGCCAGCGCAGCCACCGTGGCTGCATCGGCTGTGGCGGGCGAAATTGCCGACCCCAGGGAGTTCATGCGATGAATTGGCGCTTGTGCGGCCGCTGTTGGAAATTCGGCGACAACATCGGCATTGATGGCGACATGATGCCGCTCGAATTTGCGCTCAAGCGCGAACTCGACCCTGCAGTTCTTGGTCCGCAGCTGATGAGCGGCGTTGACCCGGAGTTCGCGCGCAAGGTTCGTCCGGGCGATGTGATCGTTGCGGGTAAGCGCTTTGCCCAGGGTAATCCTCATATTCAGGGATTCATCGGTATTCGCGCCCATGGCTTGGGTCTCGTTGCAGAGTCAATTCCGCGCGGAAGCTTCAGGAATGCGGTCAATGCCGGTATTCCTTTTCTCACGCAGTGCGCGGGCGTGACCGAGCTGGTCGAAACCGGCGATGAGATTGAAATCGATTTCGAACGCGGCGTGTTCACGAATCACAGCCGTAGCATCAATCGAACCTATCAGCCGCTCGAGCCGCAGCTGCTGGACATCATCGCCATCGGCGGATGGCGGACTCATCTCGAGCGCAGGGTGGTGTCCATGAAGGCGTCTGGCACGTAGGCCTTGATCACCATGTCTTCATCGGCTGTCAGGCGTTCGCGGTGGTCACTGGGAGGGCTTCTGGTCGTCCCGGCAGTTCTCTGGCTGGCGGTATTTGCAATCGGACCATTAATATTTTTCGCATGCGTGTCGTTCTGGACCGCATCGGTGTTCGGGCTGAGCTCTGAGCTGTCACTGAAGAGCTATCAGTCGCTGGTGGATGAACCCGTGTATGCGAGGGTTTTGCTGCAGACTTTGCGAATCGCATTCATCACCACGGCCCTTGCGCTGCTGGTGTCTTATCCGCTGGCGATGTTCATTGCCCGACTTAAAGGGCACAAACGAACGCTGGCCGTTGTGCTTCTGTTTCTTCCATTCTGGACGAGCTATGTCGTTCGTACCTTTGTCTGGCTGCCGATGTTGGGCCGGACAGGGTTGGTGAATCAGGCGCTGATGTCTCTCGGAATCATCGACAAGCCGCTGGACGCGCTGCTCTATAACGAGGCGGCGGTGTATGTGGGGCTTGTCTATGTGTACACCTTGTACATGACACTGCCGATTTATCTCTCCCTTGAAAAGATCGATCGCGCACTGATTGAGGCGGCTTATGATCTGGGCGCGACGCCGTTTCAGACATTTCGACGCGTGGTCTTTCCGCTTTCATTGCCGGGCGTGTGGTCTGGCTGCACGATGGTCTTTCTGTTGTCCTGCGGCGCTTACGTGACACCTCAACTTCTTGGTGGTCCGTCTGGTCAGATGTTCGGCAATATCATTGCCAGTCAGTTCCTCAATGCGAATAACTGGCCGCTGGGTGCAGCACTATCGGTGGTGCTGATGGCGGTGGTGCTCGGGTGCGTGTATCTGGCCAGTCGTCGATTTGGTTTTCAGCGCCTTTTCGTCGGAGAGCGGGGATGATCGCCTCAGGCTGGCTGCTGCGTAGTTACGTAGGCGTGTTTTTCGCGTTCTTGTACGCGCCGATCCTGGTGCTGTTCATCCTGTCGTTCAACGATTCGGAGGTGATGGGCTTTCCGTTTCGAGGTTTTACGCTGCGCTGGTATGGCGAAGTGTTCGAGGACGGGGGACTCGCAAAGGCCTTAATCAACAGCTTCGCGGTCGGTTTGGCTTCAGGCACGATCGCGACAGCACTGGCGCTGATGGCTGCGCTAGGGCTTCGCTACCGGTTTCCAGGCCGAGGCTGGGTGATACCCGCCTTTCTGTTGCCCATCATCACGCCAGGAATCGTGTCAGGCGTCATGTTGCTGGTGTTTCTTGGGCTCACTGGCGTGCCGTACGGTCTCTGGACTGGGTCGCTGATCGCGCACGTCACCTGGGTGCTGCCCTTTGCCTTTCTTACGCTCTATCCGCGGCTGCATAAGTTCGATCGTTCAATTGAGGAGGCGGCCATGGACCTGGGGGCGACCCCATGGGTGGTTTTTCTGCGGATCGTCTTGCCGCTCATCCGGCCTGCGCTTATCGCCACGCTGCTATTTGCGTTCACCCTGTCGTTTGATGAGTTCATCCGAACGCTGTTTGTTGCAGGCAGCGACCGCACAACGCCCGTGTATCTCTGGCTCCTGATCGTCGAGCAGGTTGCGCCGCAGTTACCGGCGGTCGGGGTAGTCATCATGAGTATTTCAGCGCTGATTGCCGCGCTGGGGTTTTGGCTCACAGGTCGAGCCAGTCGTTTGGCGGCTGCAGTTGAACGCCGCTAGCTTTTTGTCCGTTCACAAAAGGAGTCCGCAAGTGAAGCACCTGAACCGAGTTAACGGCGACACCGATCGCCGTGGTTTCCTTAAGGTAGGCGCTGCTACAGCTGTTTTGGCGGGTACGTCCGGAGCGGCTCTCGCCCAATCAGCTCCGACCCTTGAAATTCTGGTTGCCAATGCCCTGGTAAGCGGCCCGCTCAAGGGAATTCTCGAAGAAGAGGCAAAGTGCAAGATCAACGACGCGCCGTTTCAGTCATCGACTGACGTGGTCGCGCGGCTGGTGGCGCCAGGTGGTACGGGGCGCTACAACATGATGATGAGCCACAGCATTTTCTCCCGAGGTCCGGTGCTTGGCGCCTCGGCAGGCCAGGAAAAATGCACAGCGCTCGACTTAAGCAAAATTCCCAACTTCAAATACGTGTCTAACACCTTCAAGGACGACATCCTGGGTCGTGACGGCAAGGTGTACGGTATTCCAGTGATGTGGGGCTATGACACGGTGGTCTACAACCGTGATGTGGTGCCCGAGAACGATCCGTTCACGCAGTCTTGGGGAGCAATCTTTGAGGAAAAATATGCGGGCCGGATTGGCTGGTTTGATACTGCGCACCAGATGATCATGGCCGCAGGCCTCTATCTGGGCAACAAGCAGCCTGAGCAGATGTCTACCGCCGAACTGAACGAGGTGGGTAAGTTCCTTATCGCCAAGAAGAAGAATGTCCGCACGCTTTGGACCAGTTTCGCTCAGGGCGCCAATCTGCTTGCCTCTGGCGAGATCGTCGTCACCTTCGGTGCGATCCCTGTTCGCTATGGCCTGCAGCAGAAGGGCATGCCGATTCGCAGTGCCTGGTGTAAGGAGGGCGTGTTGTCCTTTGTCCAACCCGCCTACATTCCGAAAGACTCGAAAAACCAGGACAGCGCGCATGCGCTGATCAACGCAATGCTTGGTAAGGCCTATGCATCGCGTCTGTCTACGGTATCGGGCTATCTGTCGGCCTCTACGCTGGGTGCTCAGGACTTAAGCGCAGCGGACAAACAGGCCTGGGGCTACGGAATTTTGGATGGCAGCACCAAGCACTATCCGCTTCGCATGCCGCCCAATCTGCAGCAGTGGATCGAGGTCTGGGCTCGCGTCAAGAGCGCGTGACCGGCTAGCGCTCAACGCAGCAGCCGGATGCCACGCGGCATCCGGCGTTCTCTTTGTCAAACCCGTTGGTCGGGGAAAATACAGTCATGGTTCGCATCGGTATCGATGTTGGGGGCACCTTCACAGACGTCGTTTTGGTTGACGAAACGTCTGGCGCGGTACAGGTCGCTAAGGTCTTGAACGAACCTGGGCGCCGGTATGCGACTGTCGTACGCGGAATCAGTCGGGTTATGGAAATGGCAGGGGTGAAGCCCGAGGAAGTGAGCTTCATCGGTCATGGCACCACGATTGCCACCAATGCGGTGATTGAGCGAAAGGGTGCCCGAATCGCGCTGATCACGAATAAAGGCTTTCGCGATGTGATTGAAATCGGTCGATTCAGTCGACCGGCAGAACTCATTTATCGCGTACAGATGGATAAGCCCAGCCCGCTGGCGCCCAGACACCTCAGGTTCGAAGCCGACTGCCGGGTAAACGCGCAAGGCCAGATTCTCAAAGCGCTTGAGCCGACGGAGGTGGCACGGCTCGTTAATCAGGTGCGTGAAAGCGATGTCCGGGCGGTCGCCATCTGTTTGCTTTTCTCATTTCTCGAGCCGCGTCATGAACAGACGCTACGCGATGCGCTCCGCCAGGCGCTCCCTAATATGGATGTGCTGACCTCGTCAGATGTGCTGCCTGAGTTTCGCGAGTTTCCCCGAACCAGCACCACGCTATTTGCCGCGTATGTGTCGCCAGTGCTCAGGTTGTATATCGAGAAACTCATGGAGGGTCTGCGCGACATCCGGGTGGATAACCGACTATTCATTTTCCAGTCGAACGGCGGTGTGGGACGTCCTGACCTTGTCATGCGTAACCCCGCTACCACGCTACTCTCCGGGCCTGCCGGTGCAGTGGTCGGCGCCGCCAATCTTGCGCGGGTCAGCGGGCACATGAACCTGATCACGATGGACATGGGGGGCACGAGCCTCGATGTGTGTCTGCTGCGTCAGGGTAAGGCTGAGGCGACCACCGCGCGCGAAATCGATTACTTTCCCGTGGTTACGCCTATGCTTGATGTGCATACGGTGGGGGCGGGCGGCGGCAGCATTGTGCGGCTCGACGACGTGGGGCGCCTGAAGGTGGGGCCCGACAGCGCCTCGTCTGATCCAGGTCCCGCCTGTTATGGATTGGGCGGCGATTACGTCACGCTATCGGATGTAAATCTGGTTCTGGGTTATATCGATGCCGACGATTTCGCAGATGGCGCTGTCAAGCTATTCCCGGACCGCGCGCGCGCGGTGATTGAGCGCGACATTGCCGGCCCGCTGGGTGTGAGTGTGCACCAGGCGGCGGCGGGCATCTTTAAGGTGGCGGCCAGCCAGATGGCGGAGGCGATTCGGTTTGTATCGGTGCAGCGTGGCGCCGATCCGCGCGATTTTGAGCTTTGTCCATTTGGCGGTGGCGGGCCCATTCATGCCTTTTCGATCGCCGAAGAGCTTGGGATGGAGCGCATTCTGGTACCGAATAATCCAGGGCTGTTTTCAGCGGGAGGTATTTCGGTCGCTGATTTCACGCATGACTACTCCCGGTCTGTTCTCAAGGTGTTGGTTGTCAACGATGCGCAGGCGCTCGCAAACGAATTCGAGACCTTGCGCAAGCGTGCCCAGGCTGACTTCGAGCTCGAAGGGGTTGCAGCGGAGGCCAGCCGCTTCGAGCGCAGCATGGACCTGCGCTATGTAGGCCAGACCACTGAAATCAATATTCGTGTGGATGCCGATACCGGAACAGGCGCGCCTGATATTGCGGCCTTTACCGCTGAGTTCCATCGGCAGCACGAAGCGGTCTACACCTATTCTGTCCCCGGTGAGCCGGTTGAACTGGTCAACATTCGCCTGCGTGCAATCGGTGCCGTGGCCAAGCCTAACCTGCTTGCCGACCGAACCAAGAAACAGGGTGCTCGTCTTGAAGCGGTCAGAGACGCCTGGTTTGGCGACCGCATGGTGCCCACCCGCGTGATCCGCCGAGAAAGTCTGGAGCCTGAGGACCGGATGTTGGGGCCCGCGATCATCCAGGAATTGTCCTCAGCCACGGTGCTGCCCCCGGGGGCCGAGCTGGTTGTGGATACCCATCGAAATCTTTTGATCAGCCTTAAGCGAGGATACTGAGCCATGGCCGTCGATGCTTTCACCCTTGCTGTGATTCAGAATGCGTTGATCGGTGTGTCGCATGAGATGAAGCTCATGACCATGCGCGCCGCCTATACCCAGCTCTGGAAAGAGCAGGGCGATTTGTCCTGTTGCGTGATGGATGCAGAGGGCGAGATTGTTGCCCAGGACCCTACTGGCTTCCCCATACACGTCACGACGATGCCATTTCAACTGCGTGGGCTCATCGACGGAATCGGGCCTGACAACATCAAGCCAGGCGATGTCCTCATGACCAATGACCCCTTTCTGGGGGGGACTCACCTGCCCGATGTTCTATTGGTCAGACCGCTGTTTTGGGAGGGCGAGCTCTACGGCTATCTGTGTAACCGTGGTCACTGGGCCGACATTGGCGGTATGGGCCCTGGAAGCTACTCGCCTGCCACCCGAGAGCTGATTCAGGAGGGCATCGTCATCCCCCCGGTCAAGCTCTTCGTCAATGACCAATTGCAGAAGCCGCTCGTCGATCTGGTTGTACGAAATGTTCGTAACGCCTCGGTAGCGCTGGGTGATATGCGGGCGCAGTATGCGTCCTGTTTCAGCGGCGAGAGACGGCTGGCGGAAGTCATCGCGCGGTATGGGCTTCTCACCATTCGCGAGGCCATGCGCGAAATTCTGTCGCGCTCGGAGCAGTTGACGCGGGTTCGAATCGCGGATTTCAAGGACGGCGTCTATCACGCTCGCGATTGCATCGATGGCGACGGACTGACCGAGGATGCCCAATGGATTGATGCCAAGGTCACCATCGCTGGCTCTGACATCACGGTGGATCTCAGTGGGTCGTCCAATCAGTCGCGCGGCGGCATGAACTGTTCGCGCGCCTCGGCGATTTCCGGTATTCAGTATGCGATCAAGTCGATCACCGACCCTGAGAATCCGCCGAATGCCGGCAGCTATCGCCCGGTCAAAGTCGTTACCCGGCCCGGAACGCTCTGCGATGCGCAGCCGCCGGGATCCATGGTGGGCTATGGCGAAGTCACCTATCGCGTCCTCGATACCGTCATGAGAGCACTAGCCGACGCATCGCCCCGCTCAGTCCTCGCCAGTGGTTCAGGCTCAACAGGGACCACTGTGATTGGCGGAAGCGACTCCCGCTCAGAGGCGAAAAAGCGCTATTTCCTGACGCTGGAATTATCCTCGGGCGCCTATGGTGCCCGCGCAACCCGCGATGGCATCAACGCGATCCGCTATGGCGCGGGCAATGCGGGTCATGTGCCGATTGAAGCCGATGAGATGGAGAACCCCATCGTGTTTGAACGCTACGAAGTGGTGGCAGACACGGGAGGTGCAGGAACCTTCCGTGGTGGCAACGGATTCTGTCGGGTGTTCAGGGTACTTGCCGATGGCGCCTCGATCTGCCTGTGCGCCGATCGGCACCGGTCTCAGCCGCAGGGCCTTTTCGGTGGCCTACCAGGCAGCACCGCGCGCTATGTGCTGGACCCCGGCACTGCCAAAGAACGCGTGCTGTCCAGTAAAACGCCCTACCTTCCGCTGGATCAGGGCACCCTGGTCTGGCTTCAATCCGCCGGTGGCGGCGGTTACGGTGATCCTAAGGCAAGAGACCGATCGCTGATCGAGCGCGACTTGAAAGACGGCTACGTTAGCGTCGAGCGCGCGCTCGAGGTCTACGGGCGTACGCCCTAGCGAAACGGAGCGAACTCCTCAGCGTGTGCGCGGAAACTAGGCGAGTCCGGCGTAAAACTTTGCCGCCTGCGCGATCATCGCCTCGACGTCGCGGCCGCGTAGGTGTTCAGCAAAAAGCTCGTACTCAAAGGTTCCGCTGTAGCCCTGCGTGCTCAGGGCTTTTAGTTCGGCGCCAACATCTAGCAGCCCAACTTCGGGGCTTTCGCGCTGCAGGTCAGCCGGGTCGCGAAGCGCTACGACATTACAGAACTGAACCACGCGGATCTTGCTTCCATGGTTGCGTATCAGATTGGGAAGTTCGGGATCCCACCAGGAGTGGTAAAGATCCAGCGCAAGCGAGGCATTGTGAATGTCGCTGACCAGGCTGAGCGCATGGCGCAGCGAGTTCACACAGCCCTTATTCAGGATGCCCGCCGGGTGAATGGGCTCCAACCCAAGGTGTACCCCGGTATTGGCTGCGCGCTCAGCAAGCCGATGTAAGCCGTTGGCGATCGTGTCGCGCGCATCGCGTAGTGATGCGGCGCCATGGCTTAAACTGCCAGGGATGACGACCAGCGTTTGTGCGCGAAGCTCAGCAGCGGTGTCGATCAATCGAAGGTTAGTGCTGGTTTGCTGCGCCGTGCGCTGTGCGTCGTGATACAGGAAATAGCCCGCGCTGTTCAGTGTTGACACGGCCAGCCCCAGGTCGTTCAGCTGTGCCTTGAGTTGCGGCAGCGGAATCTCGTCAAGGGCGCGAATGGTGAGCCCGACAGCGGATGCACCGGTCTGAGCAACACGAGACAGAAACCTCGCGATCGGATAATCGGGCGGACAGATGTAGGCGTTAATCGAAAGAGGGTTCTTCATGACCTAAGTTTGTGGGTCCTGGTGGGTGACGGGAGGCGCTAGCGCCCGAGCGGAACTCTGGGATGTCCGGCCGCGAACCCCACATGCAGAAGGACTCGGGCGAAAACGGGAATTGACGTGGCTGATGCGTGGTTTCCTCGGCTGCGCTGATGTGTCGCACGCCAGTGGAGTATTCGTAGACCATCCCGTCGGGTCCCTCGAAATAGAGGAACACCGCCCCTGACGAGGGATGCCGGCCTGGACCAAAAACAATCCGCACACCCTTCTCCTTCAAGAAGTAATAGGAGCGCATGATGTCGTCGATGTCCTCCACCTGGTGATTGACATGCTGCACCCCGGCGAAGGTGGACGGAAACAGCGCGAGAGTGTGGTGGACCGTGTTGATACGCATGAGCGGCGCATCGCCAATCCAGTCGGAGGTGCGAGCGGAGAGCACCTGTGACCAGAACGTCTCGTCGGCGGTCGGGTTTCGGGTACGAAGCCCGATGTGGCTGAAGTGGGTGATGCCCGCATCGCGCGAGAGGAAGGTGCGCGGACCACTATGAAACGGCCGCTCTACAACTTCGATATTGTTACCGGTGGGGTCCTGGAAACGGATGAAGCGCCTGGCCCTGCGCTGTGCGCACTCAGCCTCCGTTCCGACGTGAACGGGGTGTCCTGCCCGCTCGATTTCTGTCGCGATGTGGTTGAAGTCGTCGGGGTTCCTGAGATCAAAGCCGGTGTAGTGCTCGCGTGGATCGCCCTCGAAATAGACTAACGTGTGATCACGCGTATCGCCCCTTACGTCAACCTTATCGGAACGGAAGTAGGCCATGCTGCCTTCCCGCGCGACGAGTTGCAGGCCAACGATGCGGGTGGCGAACTTGATGGCCGAATCGAGATCGGGCGTGCCGAGCCGCACGTATCGGATGTCGTGAAGGTTGACCATGAAGACCTCGTGAGTTGACCGTGCGCACCGCGACACCCGGCTGAGCGTTTCTGCCGAATGCCCGGGTGTCGCGCTGGCCCGCCATGATAATCACTTGTCGCGCGCTGGCGATATGGAGGGATGGGCGCAGGTCCCGGTTGCTTTCTCAGCGTGGCGGCGCTTTTCCTGATTGACGTTTTACCCGGGCACTTTGTAGAGGCCGAGCGAGACCGGAACCACATACGTGATCCAAGGCGCGAACACGATCAGGAGCGCTACCCCGAGCATGGTGGCGAGATAGGGGAGGAGGTGACGGGAGACCTCTCGCTGATGCAGGGCGCCTTCCCAGCGCGGAAACGCTGGATCGGGTCGACAGCCTGGCACGAGCAACGGCCGCCGCGCTGGAAGAGATGATTCGCAGGTAAGGGCCAGAATTTGGACTGCTTGACGGGCGGGGGCGTCGATTCGATCAGTCGGCCGTCATGCCGAGTTCGTCGATCAAGGCGCGTATGCGCTGCATGTTGATCCGAAGCGTCGCCTCGAATTCAGTCGAGGGTGAACCAACAGGGATGAAGCCCAGCGCGTTGAATTGCTGGCGGACCGATTCAACGGACATCGACTGTATGACATCGCGCTCAATTTTCTGCTTGATCGAATCGGGCGTTTTGGATGACACCATGATTCCACCGCCGGTGGTCATATTAAAGTCGGGGTATTCCAGTTCGGCGACCGTAGGTAGGTCCGGCAATTGGTTCCAGCGCTTGGCTGCAGTCAGCGCCAGGGCGCGGATGCGCCCCGACCGTATCTGTCCCAGCGCGGACGCATCGAAGACGCTGAATTGCACCTGTCCCGAGATCACCGCAGTTACCACCTCTGCCGTGCCACGGTAGGGCACATGGTTGGATCGAACACCCAACCGTCGCAACAGTATTTCGGTGGTGAGATGCGGGCCAGCACCAGTGCCCGACGAAGCGTAGTTCAATCCGTGTGGCGACTTACGAATCGCTGCGACCAGTTCGTCAAGCGTCTGGATACCGGTGGAAGGGTCAACGCCCACGATAAACGGCGCATCCGCCACGAGCGACAGGGGCGTGAGCGCGGTGGCGGGATCGTAGCTCAGCTTCTTGTAGAGGCTGGCAGTGGTTGAATAGGACAGAACGTAGCCCATCAGCAGTGTGTAACCATCGGCAGGCGACTGGGCAACATAAGCCGACGCCACCGTCGTACCAGCGCCCGGGCGATTCAAAAGGATGACAGGCTGCCCCCACATCTCGGCCAGTTTCTCCGCGAGTATTCTCGCGGCCGCATCGGCGGATCCGCTCGGTGCGAATGGCACGACAAGCCTGACGGCCCGCTGTGGGTAGTTGGCGTCTGCTCGGCCTGCACCCGGTGTGACGGTAGCCGCCAATGCGAGGCTCAGGCTGCGCAGCGTTTGGCGACGCGATGCAATGGGAGGCATGAGGCGTACGCTCCTGCGTGGCTATTCGCGCTTGATGCTGGCACTTTGGATCACGTCGGCATATTTCGTGACCTCGGCGTTCATGTATGCCTCGAGCTCGGTGGGCGAGGAGGGTTGGGTTTCGAAGCCCATCGTCGCATAGCGTTCTCGAACGCTGGCGCTACCGAGTACCTGAAAAATGGCTTCGTTGATTCGGGTCACGATGGTGGCTGGCGTCTTGGCAGGCGCAAGGATGGAGCCCCAGTTTGAGACTTGACAGTCTTTAAGGCCTGACTCGCTCAGCGTGGGGACATCGGGCAGAAGCGGGGAGCGTCGGGGCGTTGAAACTGCTAAGGGCTTGAGCTTGATGCCCAAGCCGGTTGTCAGCAGCGACGGCCTGTGGTGCTTCGCCGCTGTTGCCGATGCAGGCTGCATCCATGTTCCCACCGTGGTGGGCGCTCTCAAGCCCCGTGATCTGCCGGTGTTCAAATGGGTCAACACCGTGCTCGGCAATCTG
>SYIM01000284.1 GCA_005798775.1 Burkholderiales bacterium | reverse complement strand
GCCGGCATTTGCCGACATGATCCTCGACCAGTTCGACGAAATGCTGATCCAGTCGCGCGCTCAGCCGCTGGTGATGGGCATCGCGCTACACCCCTATATCGTCGGTCAGCCGCATCGGTTGAAGCATTTACGGCGCGCGCTGCAGGGCCTGGCGCAGGCGCGCGACCGTGGGCAGATCTGGTTCACCACCCCAGGGAAAATCCATGAATATGTGGCTGGGCTGGAGCCCGTTCGATAAGCGTCGTATGCTTGCCTGTCGCATCTTTAACACCGCACAGACGGCATGAGGAGACAGACATGATCGATTCCATTTCACCGAACGGTTCACCCGCTCGTCCGGGCCGCCGTCAGCTGTTCCGCTTTTCGGCGGGCGCCGCCCTGCCCCTGGTCGCCCCGGCAGTGCGCGCCCAGACCTTTCCATCGCGGCCGCTCAAGATCGTGGTGCCCTTCCCCGCGGGAGGCACGACCGATGTGGTGGCGCGCGTCGTGGGTCAGCGTCTGAGCGAGACCCTGGGTCAGCCTGTGGTGATCGAGAATCGCGCAGGAGCCGGAGGGGCGATTGGCGCCGATGCAGTGGCCAAGGCACCGCCTGATGGCTACACCATGCTGATGCACAACATCACCTTCCCGCTGTCATCGGTGGCGCAGGCGCTTGCCAACCGCTCGCCGTTCAATGTCGACACCGACTTCGCCGGGGTCTCGATCGTAGTGTATGTTCCCCTGGTCATGACCGCACATCCCTCGGTGCCGGCCCGTGACCTGCGCGAACTCGCCGCGCTGCTCAAAAACGATCGCAGCCTGCAATATAACTTCGGATCCACCGGCCCAGGTTCGGCCATGCATGTGCTTGGCGAAACATTCAAGCGTGCAGCGGGCGTCGACATGCAGCATGTCCCGTTTCGCGGTGCCGCGCCGCTCAAACAGGAATTGTTGTCGGGCCGGATTCAGGTGGGGGGTGACCAGTTGTCCACGTCGCTTGCGGAAATCCGCGCGGGCACGCTCAAGGCGCTGGCCTCTCACGCCTCGCAGCGAACATCCGCCTTGCCCGATGTGCCTACGGTTCGTGAACTGGGATTTCCCGAACTCGAGCTGGAAGGCTGGAATGGCCTGTTCCTGCCTGCTAAAACGCCGCGCGACATCGTCGAAAAACTGAGCCAGGAGGTGGCGGCGGTGGTGAGGCAGCCCGATATCGTCAAGCGGTTCTCAGGCATGGGGGCTCAGTCGGTGGGCTCATCGCCTGCGGAGCAGGATGCCATCCTGCGCCGACAGATGGATCAGTTCCGTGACGTGATCCGCAGCCTGAAAATTGACCAGTGAGTTCTGCGATGACCCAGCGATTCAACACATGGTTCGGTCCTTGCCTGGCCGTATTCAGCGGCATGTTTCTGGCAGTCGCTGCGCCGCACGTGTCAGCGCAGCCCCTGCAGGTGCTGAGCGCAGGCGCCTTCAAACCGGTCGTGGTCGATCTTGCGGCAGCCTTTGAGGCCGAGCAGCGACAGGCTTTGCGTGTGGACAACGGGACGGCGGGTGAGATTCTCCGGCGCATGCGGGCTGGGGAAACCTGGGACGTCATCGTCGCACCGCCCGGCACGCTAAAAACCCTCGCCGACGAGGGCCGTATTGATGCGTCGTCGATCCGGCCCGTGGCCCGCGTAGCCATTGGTGTGGCGGTGAAGCGGGGCAGCCCCCGGCCCGACATTCGGACCGTGGAGCAATTTCGCGAGGCCGTCCTGAGCGCGCGTGCCCCTGCGTTCATCGATCCCAAAGCGGGGGGATCGAGCGGCATTTATCTCGATGGACTGTTTCAGCGGATGGGGATCGCCGACACCCTCCGGCCGCGTGCCGTTCTGGTGCCAGGCGGTCTGGTAGCCGAGCGGCTGGTCACGGGTGAGGCCGATCTGGCCATCCATCAGATCAGCGAAATTCTGCCGGTTGCGGGCGCGGAGCTGGTGGGGCCGCTGCCGGACAGCATTCAGAACTACACCGTGTACGCCGCGGCGCTTGCTCGCGCGTCCGCCCAGGCTGTGGCAGGCGCTGCCTTCGTTTCGATGCTCAAGGGGCCATCCGCAGCCGCGGTGATTCGTACGCGCGGCATGGAGCGGGTAGATTAGCGGCCTTTCCGACGGCGCACCGACCGTCGCAGGCCCCGGGAGATCCCATGAAAGTGGAAATTGGCACCAGCGTCCATGTTGGCAATGCAAAAAATCTGTTCGATGCGATTCTGCATGCGGAGTCTGCAGGGGTTCCTGCCTTCTGGCTTACCACCGGGGCCGGACCCGATGCGCTGACCGTATTCGCGGCCGCCGCGCCTGCCACGAGCCGCATCCGCATGGGGACTGCGGTGGTGCCCACCTTTCCCCGTAACCCGGTGGTGGTCGCGCAGCAATCTGTCGATATCGCCTCGCTCGCGCCGGGGCGTTTCCGGATTGGTCTCGGACCCAGCCACGCTCCCACCATCCAGACCCGCTATGGAATTCCCTATGAGCGTCCGCTCGAGCATCTGCGCGAATTCGTTGCCATCGTGAAGGGGCTTCTTGCCGGCGAGACCGTGAAGTTTGCCGGCAAGCGATATACGCTGGAAGCCACGCTTGCGAACGGCGCCGATGTACCGCTCATGGTGTCGGCGCTACGCGCAGGGTCGTTCGAACTCGCCGGGGAAATGACCGACGGCGCGATTACCTGGTTGTGCCCGGCCCGCTACATCCGCGATGTCGCCACGCCGGCTATGGTGCGCGGCGCCGAGCGCGCCGGCCGTGCGCGCCCGCCCATGATCGGGCAGGTGTTTCTCGCGCTCACGCAGGATGAGGCGGCGTTGCATGCCGCGGTCGAGCGCAGCCTGACCTACTATCCCCGGCTTCCGAACTACCAGGAAATGTTCGCGGCCGCAGGCTTGCCTGAGGCGCGCGAGGCACGCTGGTCGCAGGCGATGATCGATGCCACCGTCATTCATGGCGACGAGAGCGCGTGTGCACGCAAGCTCGACGCGTTCATCGAGATCGCAGGGTGCGAGCATCTGATCGTGTCGGTTCTTGCGACCGGACATGACCCGCAGTCGTCGATTCGTCGTTCGCTTGACTGGATCGGGCGCTATGCCACAGCGCAGTGATGAAACAGGAGCCCGCCATGAATGAGACCAGCCCCCATTCCGCTGCGCGTGACGGTGCGGTGCCAGATGGCGCAAGCGCCGAGCCTTCGCAGCCCAAGCTCTTATTTCCAGTTCTCAAGCCCCTTTACGATCGGCTCGAACCTTTGTCATGGCTGCTGATCCGCTGCGCGCGGGCCTGATACTGGCCGTCCATGGATGGCAAGATCGCGAACGGGCCGGAAGCGGTGGCGCCCACCTTCGCGAAGCTTGGGTACGCCTACCCGCTGCTGGTGGTTTACACCCTCAGCGGACCCGATTCGGTCGACAGGAGGCTGGGCCGTGAACTTTGAACGCGACCGGGCAGTTTCTCGCAGGGCTTTTGTTCGAACCGCCGCGCTGACTGCGCTGGCGGCAGCAGGACCCTCCCGCGCCCAGCGCGTTCGCGCTGGGCGCGCCGAGTGCCACGCCCGCAGCCATCATCGAGCGGATGGTGGGTGAAGCCGTGGCCATCCACCGCTCGCCCGCTTTCACGGCCCGGGTCGAATCGCAGGGGCTGGTCACGGTTCAGGACATCCAGACCGAGCTAGTTCAGGCCCTGCGTGCCGAGCGGTAGGCTTATGGTGCGTTCATCCGCCGGAACGCGATTGTGGCGAGTGACGATTTTTCAGGGTTCGTTGTAACCTCTGGCCATGAAAACTGTTGTCTTTTATCTGGACTTCATCTCCCCCTACGCCTATCTGGCGTTCGAGGCCTGGCCGCGCGCGCTGGCTGGCGTGGATGCCGAGGTGATTTATAGGCCTGTCCTATTCGCCGGCATCCTCAGGCATTACAGCCAGCTCGGGCCCGCTGAAATCGCACCCAAGCGTGACTGGACCTACCGGCAGGTGCTGTGGCAGGCGAGGCAGCATTCAATTGCGCTCGACATGCCGCGCCAGCATCCGTTCAATCCACTAGCGCTCCTGCGGCTCTCACTTGCCTGCGCAGAAACCGTGTCGGGCACGGCAAGCCACGAGGTGTGCGCACGGCTCTTCAGGCATGCGTGGGTGGGCGGTGCGGCGGCAGACGACCCCGAGCGATTGAATATGCTCACCGCCCAGGTCTCGCCTAGCTTTTCGCCTGACGGCGCCGACGTGAAGGCGGCGCTCCGTGCCAATACCGACGCCGCGATTGCACGGGGCGTGTTTGGCGTGCCCGCGTTCGAAGTGGACGGCCAGATATTCTGGGGCTTTGATGCCTTGCCGATGCTACGCGCCTACCTGCTGGGTGACCCATTCTTCAGCGGCCCCTGGCAGTCGGTGGCCGCAGTGGGCGAGGGCGTGGTTCGTCGCGGCTGACGGCAACGCCTTGGGATCTGCGTTTCAGGCGCCCGCCGTTGCTCCCCCGTCAATCGGAATGACAGTACCGGTCATGTAGCTTGCCCCGTTTGAAGCGAGCAGCAGTGCCAGTCCCTTGATTTCATCGGGCTGGGCCACTCGCTGCATGGGGATCAACTGGGAAAACCGTTCGCGAACCGATGCGTCTCGCATCCGGCCGCCGGCAATGTTGGTCACGAACGGACCCGACGCGATGGCGTTGACCGATATTCCGAAGGGTGCGAGTTCCAGGGCCGCATGACGGACCAGATTGATGACCGCGGCCTTGGTGGCGCTGTAGGCGCAACCCACCAGCGTTTCGGCGCGCAATCCGGCGACGGAGGTAGTCACCACGATCCGCCCTCGGCGGGCCTTTTTCGTGGGGCGTGATGCCGCCTGGATCGCGGCGAACACGCCGGTGAGGTTCACGGCCAGCACGCGGTCCCAGGCATCGGGCTGTACGCTCTCCATGAGGCCGCCCTCGGTGAAGGCGAAGCCGGGCCCGGCGCTGATGCCGGCATTCGCGAACGCGATATCCAACCGACCGAAGTCAGCCACGACCTGATGGGTCATATCGAAGATCGCCTGCCGGCTGCCGGCGTCGAGCGTTCAGGCGTATGCCTCGCCGCCGCTTGAATCGGGCGACCGACGGGCCCGTAGCGGGGTCCGCTTGTATTGGCATGATTTCTGCTACGAGGCACAATCGGTTCGCGTTCCTGATCCCAGCGTAGCGGCGCACCGATCAGGTGCTTTCAATCCCGGCGGTGGTGCGGCCGCTGCCTTGCCAGAGGATGAACGCTCGGTATTCCCCCTTTTTCAGGAGCTACACCATGCATCGCCGATTGGTTCTTGGCATCGCCCTGGCGGCATCGATTGTTTTACCCGTTGCCGCCCAGGCCCAGAGCTCGCTTGATGACATTCTTGCGCGCAAAGCGATCACAATTGCAATTCCCACCGATTTCCCGCCCTACGGATTTGTGGGGACAGATCTCAAGCCGCAGGGGCTCGACGTGGAGATGGCCCAATACATTGCTGGCAAGCTGGGCGTGAAACTCGAACTCCTGCCGGTTACCACAGCCAACAGGATTGCCTATCTGCAGACCAGGAAGGCCGCCCTCGTGATCTCCACGCTCGGCAAGAACGCCGAACGCGAGAAGGTGATCGACTTCACCTTCGCCTACTCGCCCTTTTTTCAGGGGGTCTTTGGTTCCAAGTCGCTCAGCCTCAAGAGCTTCGACGACATGAAGGGCAAGACGGTGGGGGTCACCCGCGGCGCGATCGAGGATATGGAGCTCACCAAACTGGCGCCGGAAGGCACCAACATTCGTCGCTTCGAAGACAACAACGCCACCATTGCCGCCTTTGTGTCGGGGCAGGTTCAGCTGGTGGCGACCGGTGCGTCGGTGGCTGGCAACATGATGCAGCGCAACCCCAACCTGGGTGCAGAATTCAAACTTCTCATCAAGGATTCACCCAACTTCATCGGCGTGGCCAAGGGGGATGACAAGCTGCGCACCCGGATCAATGAAATCATCGATGCAGCGCGCGCAGCCGGCGATCTCGATCGGCTGTCACAAAAATGGCTGGGCCGGCCTGCAGGGGATCTGCCGCGGTGAATGAGGCGCCGCGCCTCGCGCTGCCTCACGCATGATTTCGCTCCAGTTTGGCGCGGTACTGGTCGACTGGCCCCTGCTGCTGCAGGGGCTGGCAGCGACCGCCGGGCTGACTGCGGTAGCTGCACCCCTCGGGCTGGCTGTGGGGATTGGTTGTGCGTGGGTGCGCGCAGAGGGCCCTCGGGCGCTTTGCTGGCTGGTGGCCGCCTATGTTGAACTGATTCGGAACACACCTTTCATCGTACAGCTGTTTTTCATCTTCTTTGGTTTACCCAGCCTCGGCGTTCGTCTGTCGCCCGAGGCGGCCTCGGTGATCGCGATGGTCGTCAATCTTGGTGCGTACGCCGCCGAGATTGTTCGCGCGGGGATTGAGGCGACTCCGCGCGGACTGATCGAGGCGGGTCGTAGCCTCGCACTCACGCCATTGCAGGTGTTTGGCCATATCATCCTGCCGCCGGCGTTAGGCCGGGTATGGCCTGCGATCACCAGCCAGATCGTGATTGTCATGCTGGGCTCGGCGGTATGCGGACAGATCGCGGCGGAAGAATTGTCGTATTTCGCGAATCTCATCCAGAGCCGCAATTTCCGCGCCTTCGAGGCGTTCATCGTCGCGACGCTGCTCTACCTTGCGCTCTCGGTGGCGTTGCGGGCGATCCTGACCGCGATCGGTCGTCGTTGGCTGCTGGTTCGCTGAGCACCGGTTTGCTGAGCCGCGAGGACGCCTGCCATGGTTGACTTCAGCCTCTGGGACATTGTGCGCAACCTCATGCTGGCTGCACGCTGGACGGCTCTGCTGTCACTGATCGCCTTCGTGGGCGGCGGGCTGTTGGGCATGGGTCTGCTGGTTGCCCGAATCGCAAAGCTACCCGGGGCGGAGCGCGGGGTTCAAGTGTTCGTCGAAGTCTTCCAGGGCACGCCGCTTCTCATGCAACTCTTTCTCTCTTATTTCGGGCTCGCGCTTTTGGGCCTGGACGTGTCGGCCTGGCTGAGCGCATCGCTGGCGCTAACGCTCTATTCGGCTGCGTTTCTCTGTGAAATCTGGCGCGGTTGCGTTAATGCGGTTCCGCGCGGCCAATGGGAGGCGGCTGCCAGCCTTGCCCTGTCGCTGCGAGAGCAGTTGCGCCATGTCATTGGGCCGCAGGCATTGCGGATCGCGGTGGCGCCCACGGTGGGGTTCCTGGTGCAGGTGGTCACGGGCACGGCGCTCGCCTCAGTGATAGGGTTCATCGAACTCACCAAGGCAGGCACCATGATCAGCAATGCGACCTTCAAACCGTTCCTGGTGTACGGGTGTGTAGCCCTGGTGTATTTCGCCCTGTGTTTCCCGATCTCGGCCTGGAGCCGGGCTCTGGAGCGCCGGCTGAACCTCTCAAAGTCGAGCCTCATGTGAACACTATCCCCGATGCGGTATCGGTCGCGGGTCTGCGCAAACGCTTCGGATCCAACGAGGTGCTTCGCGGCATTGATCTGCAGGTGCGGCGAGGCGAAGTGATCGCGCTCATCGGACGTAGCGGCTCCGGAAAAAGCACGCTGCTGCGCTGCGTGAACGGCCTCGAGCAGTTTGAGGAGGGCCGGCTGGAAGTCGACGGGCAGGCGCTGCGGCACCGCGACGCGCATGCGATGCGTGCGCTCAGGCAGCGGGTGGGCATGGTGTTTCAGAACTTCAATCTTTTCCCCCACCTGAGCGCGGGGCGCAACGTGGCGCTAGCGCCCGAACTGGTGCTGGGCGAGTCACGGCGTGAGGCATTCGAGCGAGCCCGCAGCCTGCTGGCCAAGGTGGGTCTCGCAGATAAGGTCGATGCCATGCCGGATCAGCTCTCGGGCGGGCAGCAGCAGCGGGTT
>SYIM01000283.1 GCA_005798775.1 Burkholderiales bacterium | reverse complement strand
ATACGCTCCAGACCCATACGCTCCAGACCCCCGGTGGGCTGATCCGTGTTGCAAGCTGCACGCAGCTCGCCAGAGCGACTGGTGGAGGTGGCCACGCTGGCCGGCGTGCCGACGATGGCCGTGTCCCGGGCCCTTCGGCGGCCCGGCAGGTGTCGCCAGCCGCCTTGAGCGCTGTTCAACGGGCGGTGGCGTATCTGGGTTACCTGCCTGACAGCGCAGCCAGCGCACTGGCCAGGGGCCGCAGCCGCATCGTGGCCGCCATCTTGCCGACCCTGATGAACTCGGTGTACGCAAGCACAGTGCATGGGTTGGCCAGCGTCCTGCGAGGCGTGTTCCCGAGCTTCAAGCCCCAGGTCGGTATCGGGCATGACCACCATGTGGTTCCTAGCCCCGCCCAGGGTCTGTACCCGCTTGCCATGAGCACCCGTCGTATCGTGAATGTAGCGGGCAATGGGGGTAGCGCCCACGAACTGACCGCGCTGACGTCGGGACGGGTCAGCAGGGCATCCACCGCCTCTTTGTCGCCCTGAACCACATTGAACACACCGTCGGGCAGCCCAGCCTCTTTGAGCTACTGCGCGATCAGCAACGAAGCCGATGGATCGCGCTCAGAGGGCTTCAACACAAAGCTATTGCCAAAGGCTATCGCCACCGGGAACATGAGGCATTCGACAAACGTCTAAACATATGGCTAACATGTCAGGATCCTCGGGTACTGCTGGTTAGTCTGCCCGGGTTCCTGAACACACCGAATCGCGCAGGAGATTTGCCATGGCAGCGCTCATTGAACGCCACAACCCCTCTGAACGCCAGGTGCAGTTTCGAGAGGAATACCGCTCCAATATCCATCCGTCGTATAACGGCGTACTCCATATAGGCGTTATCTATATCGTTGGCGCCCTGGTGGTTGGTTTTTGCCTGAGTCGTCTGCAGGCAGCTTCCTGGGAATGGCTTCTGATTATTCCGGTGTTTTTTTTCTCGAATCTGTTCGAGTGGTGGATTCACAAGAACGTCATGCACCGGCTTATTGACGTGTGGGCTTTGCGTGCCATCTACGATCGGCACACCCGCCAGCATCATCAGTACTTCACCGACAACGAAATGACGGTCGACTCGGCACGCGAGTGGCGTATCGTGTTTTTCCCATGGCGGGCTCTGTTTACCTTTATGGGTCTGGGCCTCCCATTTGCATGGGTACTGGCGCAGATCCTTAACGCCAATGCAGGCTACATCCTCATGATCACCATCGTGGGACAGTACCTCATCTACGAAACCTTTCACTACTGCTGCCACGTGCATGACAACTGGTTCGTGCGCAACATGCCGTTCGTCAATACGATCCGGCGCCTTCACACCGCTCATCACAACTACGGCATCATGATGAGTCACAACATGAATCTCACCTTTCCGATTGCCGACTGGGTCATGGGCACCAGCGACCTTGACCGCGGGCTCGTCGGCACCCTGCTTAACGGCTACAACGAGGACCACGTCAAGCGCGATCTATTGCCAGTGATCGAACGCTTCCGCCGGGTCGATGCCCCAGTTACACTTGACGGGCCCGTGAACGAACAGCCAGCCTGAACCTGGTTCACAACAACCCAGCAAAACATAGAGGAGACACCATGAAAAAACGAGATTTCATCAAAGCAGGTGCCATTGGCGGCCTAGCCATCCCGGCTATTGCCAACGCGCAATCGGGTCCCAGCTACAACTGGAAAATGACGACCGGTTGGCCTGGTGGTCCGCTGATGGATATCGGCGCCAAGGCATTTGCCGACCGTATGGCGCAGCTCTCGAGCGGACGCTTTAAAATTCAGACTTTCCCAGGCGGTGCTCTGGGCAATGCGCTGAAAGTCGCCGAAACCGTCAAGAACGGGGTCGCCGAATGCGGGCATGGCTGGATGGGCTGGGACTGGGGTAAAGATCCCGCCACCGTGCTGTTTGGCGGTTACGCGGGCTCCATGGATAGTGAGCGTATGCTGCACTGGCTGTACGCGGCCGGTGGCGAAGCGATGCAGCGCGCCCATCGCGAAGAAAAAGAGGGCATCATCTCCATGCCCTGCTTCATCCGAACCGCTGAGGCCTTTCTGCACTCGCGCAAACCGGTCAAGACGCTGGCTGATCTCAAGGGTCTGAAGCTGCGCACCGCGGGCGCCTGGCTCGATATGGCCAAAGACCTCGGCGCTGCGCCTGTCACCACCGCAGGCGGCGACGTGTATCCCATGCTCGAGCGCGGCGCCATCGATGCCACGGAATGGGGCACGCTCTGGGAAAACATTTCCACGGGCTTCCACAAAGTTGCTAAGTACGTGATCATCCCGGGTGTGCATCAGCCAACGGCCCCCATGGAGCTCACCATTAATAAGGATGTCTGGGCCAAGATGCCGCCTGCAGATCAGCAGCTGGTACAGATCGTTGCTCGCCTAGTCACGTTTGACTCCTGGATCAAGGTTGGCGCTGAGGACGCGAAGGCGCTTGATTTCTACCGCAAGGCCGGCAACGAAATCATTGAGCTCGACGCAGATGTTCAGCGGCAGGCTCGTAAAATTGGCCTTGAGTGGGCGCAGAAGGCCGCTCAAAAAGACGCTGCGTTTGCCAAAATCCTCAAGAGCCAACTCGACTTCGAAAAAGAGTGGGAAGGTGCTGAGCGCTGGCGCAATATTCGCGGGTAATTGATGTTGGGAGGGATACTCTCTGCACATCAGGGAGCATCCCTCGGAGCCGGGGTATTGCCTCTTTTTGCTTGCACCCGATTGGGTGCTCATGCGCCTGCTTGTACATTGGCCCTGCAAATCACAGCAACTCAATCGAACTTTTACCCGAACGAACGGGCAGAGGAGAACCGAGCATGAGCTCACTGGTGCGCGCCATCGAGCGCGCAAGCGACGGTGTCGGCGTCGCGGGCGCGATGCTGCTCATTCCTCTCGTTTTAGCCACCTGTTATGAGGTCGTATCTCGATATGTATTTGGTTCGCCCACAATTTGGGCCTTTGAAGTCGGCTTCATGCTCACTGGCGCACACTTCCTGCTAGGCATGGCGCTGACGCTGCGCGCTGGCGAGCATATTCGCATCGATGTGTTCAGCGGTAAGTTCTCCGCCAGAACGCGGGCGGTCATTGATCTCATCGGATACGCGGTGGTGCTACCCCTGACCATCTGGCTCTCCATCTATCTGTTCCGTTACTTCTTCGGCGCCTTTAACTCCGGCGAACGAACCGGTGCGTCGGCCTTCAACGCTCAGGTCTGGCCATTTCGCTTGATATTTTTTATTGCCTTCGTGCTGCTGACACTTCAGGTCTTCGCTGAGGTGCTCAAACTGATTCGCATACTCAGGGCTCCCGCCCCAGAGGCCCGCTGATGGAGACCCTGCCCTTCTACATGCTGCCAGTGGCCTTCGTACTTATGTTCCTGGGCTTTCCAGTCGCGTTTTGCATGATGATCACTGCGGTACTGTTCGGACTGATGGTGTTCGGCGACCGGGTGGTCTTTCAGTTCATCGAAAAGATCGATGATCTGTCGTCCAACTTTGTATTGGCCGCGGTTCCGCTGTTTGTGTTCATGGGCGCCATGCTCGAGCGCTCAGGCATTGCCGAACGTCTGTTTGAGGCCATCCACATCTGGACACGCAGGCTACCTGGTGGGCTGGCACTCGCGACCGTCATCATGTGTATTCTGTTCGCCGCCTCATCAGGTGTGATTGGCGCCACTGAATCGGTCGTGGGTCTGCTCACCATTCCGATCATGCTGCGCTACGGCTACGACAAGGGCCTGGTTTCCGGCACCATCTGCGCCGGGGGCTCTTTGGGAACCATTATTCCTCCCTCAGTAGTTGCAGTGGTCATGGGGCCGCTGGCCGATCTGTCGGTAGGCGACATTCTCTACGGCATGACCTTCCCGGGCCTGGTGATGGCGGGTTTGTATCTGGTCTACATTTTCGTACGCTGTGTGATCAATCCAGCGTTCGGACCGGCCATACCGCCCAGCCCAGATGACCCCGACTTTGCGCAAAAGCTTGCCATCAGCGCGCGCAATCTGGTGCCCCCGGTACTGCTGATTTTTGCCGTACTGGGCTCAATTCTATTCGGCTGGGCTTCCCCCACTGAGGCCGCCGCCATTGGCGCACTGGCCTCAGTGCTGCTCACCGTGCTGTACGGAACCTTTAGCCTGCCAGCTCTGTACGAGGCGCTTATCAAGACGCTCAAGATCACCGCCATGATCATGACAGTGCTGCTAGCGGGCACCCTATTTACCGGCGTCTTCATCGGCGCAGGCGGCATCAACACAGCCAGCCAGATGATTGGCGAAATGAAGCTTGAACCTTGGACGCTTCTTGCGCTGATGATGCTGATTATTTTTATTGCGGGCTTTTTTCTCGACTGGATCTCCATCGTTCTTATCTTTGTGCCCATCTTCACGCCTCTGGTAAAGATGGCGGGCTTTGATCCGGTCTGGTTCTGCGTGCTGTTCCTCATCATGATTCAGACCAGCTACCTAACCCCGCCGATGGCTCCAGCCATTTTTTACCTGCGGGCAGTGGCGCCGGCCGAGATCACGATTCAGCACATGTATCGCGGCGTCGCGCCTTTTATCCTGCTGCAGATCGTTACCCTATTGATCACCATGGCGGTACCCTCGCTGGTTACCTGGTTGCCCGCGCAGATGCTACAGCTGCGATAAGGCGTGCAGTTCGCCGCCAGAAATCAGCGCCGATCATTTGTTGGAGATGGCTCATGACTCCTGAACAGGTTCTTGAAACTCCCCCTCGCATACTCAGCCAGACGCAACGTGAGTTTTACTTCACCGAGGGTTATTTGCTGCTCGAGAAAGTAATTGACGACTCCTGGTTGGCCAAGTTGCGCGCAGCCACCGATGAGATGGTTGAGCGCTCTCGGTCGATCAGCCAATCAGACAAGGTATTCGACCTTGAGCCAGGACACCGCCCCGATGCGCCGCGGCTACGGCGTGTGTCCAACCCGGTCGAGCAGCACCCCGTGTACTGGGACTACGTCAATCATTCGATACTGCCGGATATCGTGGCCGATCTGGTCGGATCTGATGTCAAGTTTCACCACTCAAAGCTTAATTTCAAATGGGCCCGCGGCGGCGAAGAGGTAAAGTGGCATTACGACATCAGTTTCTGGCCGCATACCAATTACTCACCGCTCACGGTAGGCACCTACATTTACGACTGCGGCATGGATAACGGTCCGCTGATGGTGATGCCGCGCAGCCACAAAGAGATAGAACCCCTACTCAGCCAGTTTGATGCGCAGGGCCGCTGGACTGGATGTTTAAGCGATGCCGATGTGGCCCGACTGCCTCTGCACAAGGCGGTTGCGCTGCCAGGATCCGCTGGCTCTTTAACCCTGCACAACTGCCGCATGCTGCATGCCTCGCCCAAGAATCTGTCCGATACCGGGCGGCCTCTGCTGCTCTACACCCTCACCTCGGCCGATGCATTTCCGTACACCGTCAATCCCATTCGACCCAAGCATGACCAGGCCATTATTCGCGGCAAACGTGCGGCCTGGGCCCATCATGACCCGCGTCCCTGTCTCATTCCGCCGGACTGGTCAGGCGGCTACTCGTCCATCTTTGCCCTGCAGCAGAAGGAAGAGGAAACCGCCCTTCCGGCCATGGGTGCGATGTAATTGCCACACCCATCACCCGCCTCGGCGCAGGCCCACACGCGGCGAATTGAGCGGCAGCGCGAGCATGCCGCCCGATTTCGGGCGCTACATCAGGGACCCAGTATTTTTGTCATCGGCAGCGTTTGGGATGTTCCCAGTGCAGTGATCTTTGAGCAGGCCGGTTTTTCTGCGTTGGGTACCTCGAGCGCTGGGATCGCTTATAGCGAGGGGCTTCCAGACGGTGAATACGTTGGCCGGGCACGAATGCTCACGGCGGTCGAGCGCATTGTTACGCGGGTAAATATCCCCGTCAGTGCCGATCTGGAATCCGGTTTTGGCCACACGCCCGATACGGTCGCCGAAACGGTGTTGGCACTGCTCGACACCGGCGCGATTGGTATCAACATCGAGGACGCACCGGGCGGCATTCTGGGCGCAGACGCGCTGCTCGATCTCGATCTCCAAGTTGAAAAGATTCGTGCTATTCGAGCGGCATCTCAACGGGCAGGTATCGATCTGTTTATCAATGCCCGCACCGACGGTTATTGGCTGGGCCTTTGGGATGACACCGAGCGGCTGCACGAGACGCTCAAACGCGCGCGTGCCTATCTGGCCGCTGGTGCAGACGGCATCTTTGTGCCAGGCGCAATCGCCGGGCCGCTTATTGGCACTCTGGCAGCGGGCATCGACGCCCCTCTTAATATTTTGGCCATGCCCAGCTGCCCAACGGTCTCTGAGCTTGTAGCCCTTGGCGTGCGTCGGGTCTCGCAGGGCTCCGGCCCCGCGCGTGCAGCACTTGCGCTGACGCGTCGAATCGCAGACGAACTGCAACAGACAGGCAGCTATCAGCAGTACCAGACCCACAGCATGCCCTACACGCAGGCCAACCATGTGTTCACTGCGGGTGCTTAATCAGGTCTCATCTTTGACCAATAGTTTTATTCTCGCGCTGTTCCGTCCCGATCGCGCCGGAATCGTTCATTCGATATCTGGGTTTTTCTCACTTCGGATTTAACCGAACCATCCAGGGCGACCACATCCGACCAACTCGACTTCGACCGCTTCATGGTGAAACCAGATCGAACGGTGTCCGCTGATGATCGTGTGTCAATCGATAACGTCGGCACGGTCTTGCTCGGCCGACAAGGTCCACAGGACCCTCATGCAACAGTGCCACGCGCTTTACCGCGCAGTCTGGTCCGCCGGGCAGCAAAACGCGCCTCGACTTCAGCATTGCTGGCGTGCTGACCGGCCGCGGTCTGCGCACGGGCTGTATCGATCTTGCTGCGCAGGAAAGCCTCGTTCTCGCGCGCTTGCAGCAGGGGGCGCGCAGGCCACCGAGGTGACGGTCGCGGGCGGAAGCCACCGCGTGACCTTCATGGCCTCGCTCTACGGTGAGCCTAAACACCTCGCGGGACAAACCAACGCGCTGGAGTGGTTCAACAGCCGGCGTCGAGGCTGAGGTCGCGGCATGCAATGCTGCCGCCAGCGCTCGCGGCGTCGGATGCGGGCATCGGGTGTTGCGCGCGGTGAGCTATGCCTCGCGAGCGATTTGTGCCGACCACTCCGAATACCAGGTCTTGAAGAGCGTGAGCTGCTGCGCGGCGTGGCGCTTCTGGCTCGGCGATAACTGATCGCTGGGATTGAGGTTGAGTTCATACTCGCGATTGCCTTCAAGCACCATCAGGTGCTTGTAGTAAAGCACCAGGTCAACGCCCTCATCGAATGATGACAACACGCCCAGCGCCTGGTCGAGCTCGCAGGCATGCGCGCGCGCGGAAGCGTTACCGGCTGCCGCTGCGCGACAAAACGATTCGAGGTGCAGCACCTCACGCGGCAGAACGTTGCCAATGCCTGTGATGGTTCCCACCGCCCCACAGTTGATGTAACCATGGAACACCTGCGTGTCGACGCCCACCAGGAGCGATACGCCCGGATCATTCCCGATGATGTGCTCCGCTGCATACCTAAGCGACGCGGCGCCACCGAACTCTTTGAAGCCCACCAGATTCGGATATTTGCGCCGGAGTTCGAAGAACAGATCGGCGCGGGTTTCATAACCGTAATGCGGGCTGTTGTAGATCACAGCAGGAAGCGATCCCGCCGCGCTCAACACGCCCTCGAAATGCGCGCGCTGCGCAGCGACCGAACTCCCCCGCGAGAGGACGCGCGGGATCACCATAAGCCCGCCCGCGCCGCAACGCTCGGCATGCGCGGCAAGGGCTGCAGCACGCGCCGGGTTCTGCGCGCCCGTTCCCACCACCACCGGAACACCTGCCTTCACCAACTGCGCCACCCCCTCCATGCGCTGCTCGTCAGTGAGGAGCGGCCAATCGCCCATGGAGCCACAGTAGACCACCGCGTTCATGCCGAGCCCGATCAGTTCGCGCGCCTTTCGTACGAGCGCAGCAAAGTCGGGCTGACGGTCTGCCCCGCAGGGCGTCATGAGCGCGGGAATCACGCCGGAGAAGATGTTGGTTGTCATGGGAAATCTGCTTCAGAAACGGCGATCTCGGTGCATGACTGAAGATCGCCTGAACACGTGGAGGACGGCGGGCCGTTTACGACGAGCCGGCTACAGGCTGCGGCCCGCCTTGCGTAGTTCGGAAAGAATGGGCGCCTTGGGTAGCCAGATCTTGTCGTATTCAGCCACCACGGCTTCCGCATCGGCGCGGTTAGCGTTTCGGAACGGAATGTTGGTGGCCTTAAACTGCTCGACCAGCTTGGGCTCATTACCCGCCAGCTCGTCGATCTGCGAATCCAGCGCCGCTTTGACCACGCGGGTAATCAGCTCACGATCAGCCGGGGGCATACCCTGCCAGACGCGACCCGACACCAACGCGATCACCGGCATGAAGATCGCGTTCATCTGCAGGATGGATTTCGACACCTTGTCGAACCGCT
>SYIM01000282.1 GCA_005798775.1 Burkholderiales bacterium | reverse complement strand
CCAATAGATCGCCGGGTAATAGTGGGCGGCTGAGGCAGCGTCGGGTGCGGGAACGGCGCGGAGCTGAAGCGTCTGCCCTGGCTTGGCAATCATCCTGGGCGAGTCGACCAGACCGTAGCCTCTTACCCAGACCAAATAGTTGGCCACCGGCAGATCGGGAAGCAGGTATCGGCCGTGATCGTCGGTGGCCACGATTCTTGTGAAGCGGGTGGGAAGGTCAGAGGTTTCCGCGATCACCCAGACGCCAGCCTCAGGGCCGGTAGCCCCGGTCACCACACCGCCGATGTCAGTTGGGCCCAGCGCGACCGCGCTCGGGGCCGTTGCCGTGCCGGCGCTCTGTGGGCAAGCGACGCCGGCATACAGGGCGCCCCAGGTAAGGCCGATGATCACGAGTTTTGGAAGAATTCGTGAATACGGTGCCTGCTGGGAAAATTCGCCAGCGTCGTGATCTCGATTCATTGCAGCCTCGCGCCCTGAATGATGTCGTGTCGATCGTGGCCATGCGCGCGGGCTTCGTCAAGCCGCAAGCTGCTACGATCGAAACAGGTGGTGCAGCCACCAACACTCAGACCGGAGTCGCATATGGAACTTCCCCGCAATACCTTTAAGCACGCGCTCGCCGCGGGTCGCCCGCAGATCGGGCTGTGGTCCACGCTGTCATCCAGCCTCACTGTCGAGTTGCTCGCTGGCGCGGGATTTGACTGGATGCTGCTCGATATGGAGCATTCCCCCAACGATTTGGAGTCGCTGTTCTGCCAGCTGCAGGCGGCCGAGCCCTATCCCACGCATGCCGTGGTTCGGGTGCCATGGAACGATGCGGTCATGCTGAAGCGGGTGCTCGATATCGGCGCCCAGACGGTTCTGATTCCCATGATTGACAATGCCGACCAGGCGAGGGCGGCGGTGGCGGCGATGCGTTATCCGCCGCGCGGCATGCGCGGTGTGGGCGGTACCACGCGAGCAACGCGCTGGGGACGGATACAAAATTATCCGCAACGTGCGGAGTCTGAGCTCTGCATCCTGCTGCAGGTCGAGACCGTGATATCGCTCGATCAGATTGAAGCGATCGCGGCTGTGGACGGTGTGGACGGCATTTTCGTGGGACCGGCCGATTTACACGCATCGTTTGGGCACGTCGGCGAGCGCCACCACCCCGATGTCTGGCCGAAAATCGAGGAGGCGATCCGGCGAATTCGCGCAGCCGGTCGGGCACCGGGTTTTCTGACCTCACATGAACCGGATGCGCGGCGCATTCTCGAGATTGGTGGGCAGTTTGTGGCGGTGGGCTCTGATGCATCACTGCTTGCTTCGGCCGCGGATTCACTCAAACAGCGCTTCCTCGGCTGAAGGGTACGCAGCGCGTCTACGCGAGCGTCAGCCTCGATTCAGCCAGTGGTTGCAGGCCTCATAAAGTGCCTGTTGCGCGGGCGAGTTGTGTTCGACCAGATCGGGGGTGATACGAGCGCCCCCCAATGATTGCACATAGGCGATATGCCGGTAGGCACGTGGCTGCGCAGCCAGACGCGTCGGGTCCAGTTTCAGGTTTGCTTGGGGATCAACCGGGTCGAGACGGTCTTTTTCGTGAATGGGGTCGCGCTGTACGAGCCGCCATTCCCCTTGCGCGCAAACGAGCCGATCCACAAACCGTCCCCAAGCGGTGATATCAATTTCAACGCCATCGATCTCTGTGCGCAACAGAATCGTCATACGGGTTTCAGCCAGCGCGCGATCTCCGCTCATCCGGACGGTAGTGCCTCCGAGTGCGTGCTGCGCGAGTGGCGCGTGGGGGTTGGTCGCCGAGCGGATCGAGGCCTCGATAAAGTCCTCGGCCGTGCCCTCCAACCAGGTGGTCCGAACGCGCGCGCCCGGCCAATAGCAGGTGCGAAGCAGGTCCCACTGCCGGGTATCTCGCCAGAGTGCCCAGGCGCGAATCAACCGCTCGATACTCTGTGTGATGTCATTCACCGCTGATCCCCGCCTCTCTGAGGAAAGTGGGCCAGCGCTCGGCTTCGGCACGGACGAATTGCTCGGTGCTTGCAGCGTCCTGATCGAGCATGCGCCAGCCGCCGTCTTCCAGGCGCTTGCGAAGATCGGGTTGAGCCACGACGCGCGTCATTGCTTCGCGAAGCCGATTCACCGCAGCCGGTGGGGTACGTGCCGGGGCAAAGATACCCAACCAGCTTTCGAGTACCATGCCCGGAAGCCCCGCCTCGGCTGCGGTGGGTACACCCGGCAACGACTTGTCGCGTTGTGAACCCGAGGTGGCAATCGCCTTGATCCGGCCCGCCTCGATCAGCGGTTGCGCGGTAGTGGTGTTGTCAAAGAACAGATCGACGCGACCGCCAACCAGGTCGGTGTAGGCAGCCTGCGCGCCCTTGTAGGGAATTTCCACCATCTGGATGTTGCCCAGACGTCGCAGCATGACCGCTGCCACGTGCTGGCCCGAACCCGTGCCGCCGGTTGCCATATTGAGTTTTCCAGGGTTCGCGCGCGCATGGGCGAGCAGCTCGGGGAGGGTGCTCTGAGGCAGGTCGCGGCGCGCAACCAGGCAGTAACTGAAGCTTGCTACCAGGGCGATCGGCACAAAATCGGTGGCGGAGTTGTACTGCGGATTCTTGTAGAGCCCAGCGTTGAGCGCCATGTTGGCGAGACCGCCAACCACCAGTGTGTAACCGTCGGGGGCCGCAGCGGCAGCCACCTGTGTGCCCACCAGTGTTCCGCCTCCTGTGCGGTTTTCGACCACCACGCCCACGCCAAGTTCTGGAGACAGACGCTCAGCGACCAGGCGCCCGAGGTTGTCATAACCGCCACCCGGGGTGGTGGGGACGATGATACGGACAGGGCGGCTGGGGTACGCCTGGGCGTGCAGCCAGGGACTTGAGAGCGCAGTTGCTGATCCGATCACGACGGCACGTCGCGCCTGGTTGGGCATGTCGGTCTTCTGTTGGCGGGTCAAGCCAGCAGTCTAACGGCTTTGCCCGGGGGTAGCCCCGCGCGTTTCGTCTTCGGTCTGGTGTGGTCAGGCAAGGCCCAGCGAGTGCATCCAGGCGGTCGGGAAAAACATTAGCACCAGCCCACCAGCGAGTGTCACAGTCAGGATTTCCGAGGTCACCACCATCAGAGCACGCGAGAGACTTTTTACATCTTGCATGTCGTCCTCCTAAAGGCCTTGGGATGCTTTGCTCCCGACCGGGAGTCGGGAATCTGGCTCTCTTATGCAACCAACGTGCCAGGCAAACCGTCGGCGGGCCGTCACTGGGCACCCGCCGCGGTCGAGCAGCGACACCGGGGCTACCCGGCAGCGCGCGGTCCACCGGGTCGCCAGCCCCGTGAGCCAGCCGGCTGCGGTGGCGCACTCCTCATTGGCTCGGCTACCATTAACCCTGGCACTCGCCGGGTGCCTGGGCCTGAAACAGCCGACTGCGGGAAGGAACTAAAGTGTCATTCGTCTCAAGACTCATTGCTGCATTCGTGGCGCTCGCGGGGGCGTCCCCCGGATTCGCCGACCCGGCCTTTCCAGCCAAACCAGTCACAATCGTCGTGCCATTTCCGCCAGGCGGATCCACGGACCGGGTCGCCCGGCTGATTACGCAAAAGCTTTCCGAATACACGGGTCAACCCGCCATCGTGCAAAACCGGCCAGGTGCCGCGGGGGCGATTGCCGCGCAGGCCGTTCTTTCGCAGCCTGCCGATGGCTACACCGTGTTCGTCGGCCACGTCGGCACCCACGCTATCGATCCGCACCTCAATACGCAGGTGGGCTTCGACGCGAACCGAGATTTCCGGCCTGTCACCTCGTTTTTCTCATTTCACAGCATCCTGGTCGTACCAGCGTCGCTACCCGCCAACAACGTCAAGGAGCTCGTTGCGCTCGCCAGATCGCGCCCGGGCGGACTCAACTTCGCGTCGCAGGGGACAGGGACCGCCGGGCACTTTCTGGGCGAAATGTTTCAGCAGGTCGCCGGTGCGCCAATGGTGCACGTGCCAATGAAAGGCGCCGCGCAGGCGGTGACTGAAACAGTGGGGGGCAGGATTGACCTGCTGTTCTCGTCATATCTTTCGGCACAGACCTTCCTGAAGGAGGGCCGCTTGAAGGCCCTTGCCTATGCCGGGCCGAAGCGCTCCGCGATGCTGCCCGATGTGCCCACGCTGGCAGAGCTGGGTATTCGCGATGTCGAATATGATCAGTGGTTCGGCTTCTTTGTGCCGGTCAAGGTACCCGACGCGGTGGTGGCGCGGCTGAATGCAGAGTTGGTTCGAGCTGCGCAGTCACCTGAGGTGACCGCCTCGATCGGCGGGCAGGACGCTCATATCGTCACCTCCACACCCGAGGGCATGGCACAGCAGATCGCAGCCGACCATCGTCGATACGGCGAGGTGGTCAAGCGTCTGGGCACTCAGGTGCGCTGAGCCTCGCGGGCATGGGCGCCAGCCGATCGACCCGTCAACCGATAAAGGACGCAAATGGATAAATCGATGAACCGACAAGCGTTTTCGAAAGCGCTCGTTGCCGCCCGCACGCAGCGCCATTCTGGCGCGCATCCCTTTTCACTCGCCTGGGCCGAAGGCAGACTGACACGCGCCCAGCTCGGGTTCTGGGCAATCCAGCACTTCTACTACATCGAACTGATCCCGCAACAGTTTGGCCATTTCTTCTGTCGGCTTCCCGATCTCGACGCGCGGCGCCACATGCTCGAGAACCTGATTGGTGAAGAAGTTCCTGATCAGCCAGGTAAGCGTCACCCTGATCTGCTCCTTCGGTTCGCACAGGCTTGCGGCGTATCGCCACGCCGGGTTTACGAGGCCGCTGATCGCGGCGAGATTCTCCCGGGTACCCGGGCAATGCGCAGCTGGATTTACGAGCTGGTGGCGTTTCGCGAACTCGCGGAGGCTGCAGCCGGCATCATGGTGGCGCTGGAGGGGCAGACCCCAACGCTCTATCCGCGCTATGTGGAAGCGTGCCGGGCGATGGGCATGAGTGATAACGACCTCGAGTTCTTCCATGTGCATATTGACAACGATACGCATCACGAAGGGGAAGGTCTCGAGATCACTTATCGATATGCGCTCACGCCTGCGCTGCAGCGGAAGGCGGTGGCTGCGGTTGCGGCGTCAGCCCGCCAACGCCTTGCCATGCTCGATGGCATCTGGGGTGCGATCGAATCAGGTGACTGGAAACCGCGGCGGGCAGCCTGAGCCATGGGAATCTCACCAGCGCGAACTGCAGCTGGCAAGGTGGCGCTCGTCACGGGCGCTGCGGGCGGCATTGGTGCGGTGGTCGTTACGCGGCTTCACGCCGCTGGCGCGAGCATCGCCGCCCTGGATGTTCCGGGGCGCCTTGCGTGTCGTTCCGGGCGGCGAATGTTGCGTCTGGCAGGCGATGCGACGCTAGAAGCTGACGCATCCGAAGCGGTGTCGCGAACGGTCGCGCACTTTGGACGTCTCGATTGGCTCGTGCACACCGTGGGACGCGTGGGGTCGGGCGGTATCGAAGCCTGTTCGCTTGCCGAGTGGCGCAGCCAGCTCGCGGTCAATCTCGACTCGGCGTTTCTGTTCTGTCGCGAGGCAGCGCCCCATCTGGCAGCCTCACGAGGCGCGGTGGTGCTTTTCTCATCAACCAACGGTCGCACTGGCGGCAGCTCGGTGTCTGGGGCCGCCTATGCGGTGGCAAAGGCCGGGATCATCAATCTCGCCCGATTTCTCGCGCGTGACTGGGCAAGCGCGGGCGTCCGGGTGAATTGCATTGCGCCCGGACCGGTGGATACCGTCATGCTTGATCGGCTGGGTGCGGCGGGGCGCGCCCGGCTCCTGAAAACCATTCCGCTCGGACGGTTCAGCAGTGCCGATCAGGTGGCGGCCCAGGTGATGTTTCTGCTCTCGGATGACTGCGCGGCGGTGAGTGGCGAGGTGTTCAACACCAGCGGCGCCCTGGTGCTTGACTGACCGATGATCAGTCAGGGACACCCGCTTTTCTGAGTCCCTCGGCGTGATGTCGCACGTGTTCGGGGTCTCGATAGCTGCGTGCCATGCGCTGTGACTGTTCGCTTACCGTGAGGCCAGGGCTCAAGGCCATCATCTCAGCGACCTCGCGACGAGCCTCGTCGAGCTTGCCCAGTTGTGCCAGCGAGGCGATATACCAGCGTCTGCAAAGACTGTTGGAGGGCGCGCGGCGAACGCACTGGCCAGCGTAATCCGCCGCTTCAGCGTATTTGCCCTGCAGATAGAGTGAGCTCCCCAGTGGCGAGGCAAGATTGCCAGGGGTGGTCACCGGGTCAAGCTGCAGCACCCGCTTCATTACCGATACCGAACGTTCGAATTCGCCAGCGCGGCCGAAAACGGTGGCTGCAAGCCTGAGAAGGTCCGTGTCGGCAGAGGTGTTCGACACCACCGACTCGATCTGCGCTACGGCCGTACCGTGCTGGCCAACCAGCGTGAGACTTTCTGCATAGGTGGCGCGGGCCATGGAGTCAGACGGCGCGATCGAGACCGCCTTGCCTGCGATATCGAGCATGGCCTGAGTGGTGGCTGGCGCGTTAAACTCTGCGGTCCAGCGGTTGATAAAAAACTGGTTAACCACGCCGTAAAGCAGGGTGTGGGCCGGCACGAAGCGGGGGTCGAGCGCAATGGCCCGCTCCAGCATCCGCCGAGCTTCGATGAGGTCATCCCGATTGCTGGTGCCGCGAAGCTGACGCGCCCGCAGGGTGAGATCAAAGGCATCCAGCGTTTCGGGGTTGGCAGCGAGTGCGCGCTGACCCTCACGACGGCGAAGCTGCGCTGCAACGGTGCCCACGATGCGGTCGGCGAGTTCATCCTGGACCACGAACACATCGGCCATCCGGCGATCAAAGCGCTCAGCCCATACCGTGTTGCCGCTTGCGGTGTCGACCAGCTGTGCGTTGAGGCGCAGGCGGTCACCCTGTCTTTGAATGCTGCCCTCGAGCAGGTAGCGAACACCCAGTTCCTGGCCAACTGTCTGCGCATTGACAGGCTTGCCCTTGTACGTGAACGCGGTGTTACGCGCAATGACCGTGAAGCCCGCAATCCGGGCGAGCGAGTTGATCACGTCTTCGGTCACGCCGTCGCTGAAATATGCTTGCTCCGGGTCGCCTGATTGATTGGTGAAGGGCAGCACGAGCAGCATGTTCCGTTCGCTTGATGGTGCGCGGGGCAAACGTGGCGACAGGATCTGCCCAGCCGCGGCTGCGGCCTGTTGCGCGGGGGTGAGCTCGCTGTCGGGTCCAGCCACCAGCTCGGGCGGGCTGGCCCAGGGGCGCCAGAACGCCAGGACGCCCGCAATCGTCACCAGTGCGAGGCCGACCAGCGCGGGACTGAGCTGCAATCCCCGGCGTTGCGAAGTGTTAGCGGGGGCGATGCGGCGCGGCGCAGTGGGCTGCCCCCCAGGGGAATCCGAGGTGTGCACCCGGTAGGCATGGATGGGATAGGGGATGTTCTTGACGCTGATCTCACCAAGGTCTTCGATGGGATGTTGCAGTCGGTCGCGCACATGGTCGTAGACGGTGCCGGAGATGGTGATGCCACCGGGTGTGGCTGCGGCCTCGAGACGTGCGGCCACATTGACGCCACCTCCTTGGAGATCGTCGCCTTCAACCACCACGTCGCCCACATTGATGCCAATGCGAAAGACGATCCGTTCGTCGGCAGGCTCGCCGGCGGCTCGCTCCGCCATGCGGCGCTGAATGAGGACCGCGCACTCCACGGCATCGATCGCGCTATCAAACGAGGCAAGAAAGCCGTCGCCGGTGGTCTTGAAGATTCGGCCGGTTCGCTCTGAAACAGCGGGATGGATCAGGGCGCCGAGGCATGCCCTGAGCCGAGATAGCGTGCCTGACTCATTGGCCGCGACCAGGCGGGAATAGCCGACTACATCGGCAACCATGATTGCCGCAAGCTTCCGGGTGTCGCGTGCTTCCTCCATCGCTACTCGCCTGTTAACGGGAAATCATTTTAGGCCAGCCCGCAAGGATAGGGCAAACCACGGACCCGAATCGTCCGCCGCTCCCATCCGCCGCTGTCGCGCCGCTTGTCAGCGCGGCTTAGGATCGTCATGATCTGAGGCTTCCTGTTTTTGCAGCCAACCGGTGTCGCATGGTCGAAACCGGATGGTGATCGCCTTTGCCCTGTTTGATGCCTCATGCCACCCTCCAGTCCTGACTTCACAGCTCTTGCCACGGAGCAGCGGGTGCACCGCTCGGTGTATACCGATCCGACAGTGTTTGCTGCCGAACAGGAGCGAATCTTTCGCCGCGCATGGCTGTATGTCGGTCACGAAAGTCAGGTGAGCGCCGCGGGCGACTGGCTGCTTACCCGGCTGGGACCGGATGAAATGATCCTGATCCGGGGCGAGGAAGGCGCGCTATCGCTCCTCCATAATCGCTGTCCGCATCGGGGCTCCCGACTGGTGAGTGGCGAACGCGGTCACAGCCGGCATCTCATTTGCCCTTATCACGCATGGAGTTTTGACTCGGCGGGCACGCTCACCGGGCTGCCGCTGCCCGAGGGCTACCCGGAGGCGTACCTGCATGATGCAAGTGCCCGAAATGTTGCGCGCGCGCCAAGAGTCGAGTCCTATCGAGGCTTTGTGTTTGCGAGCCATGCGGCTCAAGGCCCGTCGCTTGCCGAATTTCTTCAGGGTATTGCGTTTGCCATTGATAATCTGGTGGATCGGGCGCCAGCCGGACGCGTGACCCAGGTGGGTGGGGCGCTCCGCATGGTCTACCGCGGCAACTGGAAGCTTTTTATGGAGAACGCGGTTGACCTGGTTCATCCCGGTGTCGTTCATGCCAGCGCGGTGACCGCAGCGCGTTCAGATCGGGATGCTGCGTCGCTTCCTGGGGTGACGGGGCAAGTGGTTCAGATGCAACTCGCTAACGGTCTGCGGCCGGCGGATTGGGACGAGTTGTCGATCCATGGCTTTGGCGGTGGCCATGTGAGCATGGACAGCTTTTATCGGCAGGGGGTGATTGCCGCGCAGCGCGATGATCCCGTGTTCAGGCGCTACTTCGATGCGCTGGCTGGAGCGAACGGTGAGTCGCGAGCACGAGAGATCCTGGCGATTGACCGGTTCAACAATCTGGTCTGGCCGAACGTATCGATCAATTCCCGTTTTCAGGCGATGCGAGTGGTTCAGCCGCTTGCCCCCGATCTCACCCAGGTGACCAGTTGGTGCTTCGCGCTCGATGGCGCACCGGATGAGATGATCCGCCTCACGCTACGCTTTCTGACGGCGGCGGCCTCGCCTGCATCGCTGGTGGCGGCCGATGACCTTGAGGTGTTCGAGCGCTGCCAGCGGGGCTTCGCGGGTCAGGGCCCGGAATGGCTGGACGTCTCGAGAGGTGCGCGACGCGATCGCGATTCTGGTTCCGAGTGGCTCGCCCCCGGCACCAGCGAAATGCCGATCAGGCTACAGTTTGGCGCGTGGAGACGTTGGATGGCAGTCGCGAGCGCAGCAGCGTCATGAGCCAAGATCCTGAGACGCTGAGCCGTGCGATGGAGCTGGTTGTACGCGAGGCGCGCCTGCTCGACGAGCGTCGCTTTGACGAATGGCTTTCGCTATTCGCCGACGATGCCTGGTACTGGATGCCAGCTTCCTGGGAGCAGCGCTCTCCCGATGATGCGCTGTCGCTTCTCTACGAAGACCGGCGGCTGCTTTCGCTTCGCGTCAGGCGGCTCTCGAGCCCGGTGATCCATATTGAACAGCCGCCGTCTCGGACGCATCACCACCTGAGTGCGCTCACCGCTGAAACCACCGCTGAAGGTGGAATTGAGGTGTCCTCGCTACAACTGATTGTGATGGTCCGCGAGGCCGAACAACGGCTGTTTAGCGCGCGCTGCCTGCATCGTCTCGACGTGAATCAGGAGCAACTCCGAATGGTCTCGAAGACCGTGCGGCTGCTCGATTGTGACGGTGGGCATCGAGGGTTTGCGGTACCCCTTTAGGTAATCAAGGGCCATTTGAATATCATCGATTAACGGAGACTCGAATGAAGCATTTATTGACCGCAGCGGCGATTTCGGTGGGGTTGGCGGGGGCGGCAGCCGCCCAGGAAGTCACCCTTCGGGCAGGGGTGTTCGTACCGGTGAACACGGCGTTCGGCGAGATGTGCGGACGATTTGTGAACCAGCTCAATACCGAAGCCAAGGGGACAGTCCAGATTCGGCTGGTGGGCGGTCCGGAAGCCATTCCCTCTTTCGAGCAGGCCAATGCTGTGCGTAGCGGCGTGCTTGATGTGGTGTGCCTGCCGCCCGCGTTTTATGTGAGCGTCATGCCCGAGGCTGATTCGCAGATTTTGGCCACCACCTCGACCATCGAGCAAAAAAAATCTGGCGCCTATGCAACCTTGCAGGCAGCCCATCGCCAGCGCATGGGCACTCATCTGCTCGCCTCCTACGGTGATGGCATCCGGTTTCATATCTTTACGAGCAAGCCCGTTGCCAAGGTGGAGGACCTCAAGGCGATGAAGCTGCGCACCACCCCCAATTACACGCCGTTCTTTCAGGCTCTGGGAGTGAGTCTGGTCAACACGGCACCCGGTGAAGTTCAACAGGCGCTCGAACGCGGCGTGGTTGACGGTTACGGCTGGCCGCTCATCGGTATTTTCGATCTGGGCTGGGGTGCTTTCACACGCTATCGCGTTGATCCGGGTTTCTACACGGTCATTGTCAACGTGCTGGTCAATGACAAGAAATGGCAGTCGCTCACGCCGGCGCAGCGCGCAGCACTGGAAAAGACCGCGGCCTGGTTCGATCAGGAAAACGTCAAGTGGGTGGCTGACAAGGTGGCAGCGGAAAGTAAGCGTCAGGCTGATGCTGGGATCCGCGCGGTTGATCTGGGCGCTGAATTCAGGAAGGGCGCTTATGACGCCTACTGGAGCGAGATGATCAAGCGTGCGCCAGAGCAGACCCGTGCGCTGCGGCAGGTGCTCGACCGTTGAACAGCAACAGCATCAAGCTCCCGGTCATTCAGTCGGGGCAGGGCCCCGTATCTCGTCCACAGCGGCGGCGTTCGCTCATCGGTCAGCCGCTACCACGGCCGAAGGCGCGCCAGCTGGTCTCCGGGCGCGGCCGTTATCTCGATGACCTGCAGATCGCGGGTGCGTTGGCGGCTGCGTTTCTTCGCAGTCCTCATCCGCATGCCCGGTTACTGGCGCTGGACACCACGGCGGCGCGCAACTCGCCAGGTGTGGTGGCGGTACTGACTGCTGATGATCTGGAGCCGGTACTCAAGCCTTGGATCGCGCGAATGCCCACGCTCGCTGCGCATCGTTCCGTGGAGCAGTCTGCATTGGTGAAGGAGCGCGCGCTCTGGCAGGGCCAGCCGGTTGCGCTGGTACTCGCCGAGACAGGGGCGCAGGCTGAGGACGCGGTTGCGCTGATCGATGCTCAATGGGACCCGCTCCCCGCACTCGCGAGTGCGTCCGCAGCCCTTGCGAGCGATGCGATCATCCTGCATGCCGAGCTCGGCGATAACCTCCTGTTTCAACATCGGATCGATGCGGTCCGCGATCACGCCCCGCCTGCGGTTGACCTTGAACGGCGGCTCCGGTTTCCGCGCCATACTGGCGTGTCGCTCGAGCCGCGAGGCCTGATTGCCGACTTCGATCCCGCGCAGCAGCAGCTCACCGTCCATGCGTCCACGCAGGTTCCGCACCAAATGCGGGCGGTGCTTGCCGCCCAGCTGTCGCTCGCCGAGCATCAGGTAAGGGTGGTGGTGCCCGATGTGGGCGGCGGGTTTGGTGTGAAGCTTCATTGCTATGAGGACGAAATGGCGGTAGCCGCCGCTGCGCGGCTTCTTGCGCGTCCGGTGAAATACGTGGTCGACCGACTGGAGGCGTTTGCGTCCGACATTCACTCGCGCGCTCACACAGTATCGGCACGCATCCGGGTGGCGGCCGACGGCACGCTGCTGGGTTTCGAGGTGGACGATCAGGTCGAAGCGGGCGCGGTATCGGTGTATCCCCGCAGTAGCGCCTTGGAGGCCTTGCATGCCGTCTCTGGCATTGCAGCGCCCTACCGGGCCCTGTCGCTTCGTGCCCGGGTCCGCGTCGCTTTTCAAAATAAACCCGCGATCGGCTCCTACCGAGGCGTTGGGCAACCGATTGCCTGCGCGGTCACCGAGATGCTGATTGATTCCGCCGCACGCGCGCTCGGTATTGACCCGGTGGAAATCCGTCGCAGAAATTTCCGCTCGCTCGAGCGCGACGGACCGCGAACCCCGGGTGGCCTGGAGCCTGGCGGGGAGCTGAGTTTTAACGCCTGCACAGACCAGTTGCTCGAGCTGATGAATTACCCGTTGCTGCGCGATACGCAGTGGCAGGCACGTGCGCAGGGGCGTAGCCTTGGTATCGGGTTTGCAAGTTTCATTGAACAATCGGCCCCCAACTCCATGGCCTACGGCGGCGCGGGCGTGGCGATTGCGGCAGGTGATGGCTGTTCACTGCGGCTGGAGGCCAACGGTGGATTCACCTGCATCACCAGCGCCCAGTTTCAGGGCCAGGGGCTGGAGACTGGCCTCGGTCAGCTGATTGCCGATGCGTTCGGGATCGATCTCGATTCAATCAGGATCGTGCACGGCGATACCGCGGTGACCCCCATGGGCGGTGGAACCTGGGCCTCGCGAGGTTTGTCCGTGAGTGGCGAGGCGACTCTTGTGGCAGTGGGCGAGCTGAAACAGCGGCTGGTGAAGGCGGGGGCCGAGCTGCTGGAGGCACAGGAAGCTGATCTCGAGTTCGCCGAGGGTAGGCTTCGGGTCGTGGGTACGGACCGCAGTGTGGGGCTCGCCGAGATCGGCTTTGTTCTGCACTACCAGCCGTATCGCTTGGGCCCGATTGGCCCGGTGGAGCCGATGGTGACCGCGCATGTTCAGCCATCGCGCCCCTACCAGATTGCCAATGGCGTTCAGGCCAGCCTGGTGCAGGTCGATACCGATACCGGACTGATCCATCTTCTGGGGCATTGGGTAGTTGATGACTGCGGACGCGTCGTCAATCCGCTTTTGGTCGATGAGCAGTTACGAGGCGGTGTGGTGCAGGGAATCGGCGCCGCGCTTTTTGAGGAGTGCCGCTATGACGATCACGCGCAACTGCTGTCAGGTACGCTAGCCGATTACCTGGTTCCCATGGCTGCGGAAATGCCCGATATCGTGGTCGGGCACGTTGAAACACCAGTGCCCGGGACGCTGCTCGGTGGCAAGGGTGTGGGAGAGGCGAGCATTGTGGGGGCTGCGGCTGCGGTGGCCAATGCGGTGAACGATGCGCTCGCACCTCACGGCGTTGAGATGTTCGAGCTTCCGCTCACGCCGGAGCGGGTGCTGCTGGCATTGGCGGCCGCTGCCGACCGGTCCGCAGCGTCCGCGCCGGTCGCTTTCTGACCCGGGCATCGCTTGAAGATTCTTGCCATCGACGAGCAGACCGTGCCGCTCGCTGCACCGATGAGAAACGCGTCGGTTGCCTACGACACCATGACAGCATCGGCGCTCGCGGTGGTGACGGACTGTGTGATGAACGGTGAGCGGGTCGTGGGTTATGCGTTCGACTCCATCGGCCGCTATGGAAAGGGGGGGCTGCTGCGTGACCGCTTCATTCCACGGCTGCTCGCCGCCTCGCCTGGGGCGTTGCTCGACGCTCGGGGTTTGATCGATCCCGATGCGGCGGTGGCTGCGCTGATGGAAAACGAAAAGGACGGAGGGCATGGTGAGCGGCCCGGCGCGGTGGGGCTGATCGACGCAGCGCTCTGGGATTTGCGGGCCAAGCTCGAGGCGAGGCCGCTCTGGCGAGTGCTCGCCGAGCGGGCGGGGCGACGCGCGCCCGGGCAGGCACATGCGTTCGATGTCTATGGATCATGCGGACACTTCCGCCCTGGCCGCGGCACAGCAGAGCTCGACGGACTTGCCCGGGAGGTCCAGGCGGCCAGGTCGGCAGGATTCTCGACCATCAAGATCAAGCTGGGCGGGTCAAATATTGACGATGATCTGGCCCGTACCCGCGTGGCACTTGCAGCGGCGGAAGGCGCGCGGGTGGCTGTTGATGTCAACGGCAAGCTCGATGCGGCGATTGAATCCGCTTGGCTCCAGGCGATGGCTCGCCTGGATGTGGCCTGGGTGGAGGAACCCGCGTCGCCGCTCGACTTCCTCCGGCTATCGAAGATTGCCGCCGGGACGCCCTTGCCGCTTGCAACCGGCGAGAATCTGTTTTCGCTCGATGATGCGCGTAACCTGCTTCGCTACGGGGGGTTGCGGCCCGATCGCGACCTGATCCAGATTGATATCTCGCTCAGCTACGGTGTGGGTGAATATCTTCATATCCTGGCCGAATTTGAGGCCGCCGGCTGGAAGCGCGCGGCGTTTGTGCCTCACGCCGGCCATCTCTTTGCGGCGCAGGCGGTCGCCGGACTTGGGCTTGGCATGCATGAATCGGCTTCGGATGTGTCACTGCCGTTTGGTGGCCTCTGGGACGGCGCGGCCATCGCCACGGGCCGCGCCGCAGCCTGTGAGGCACCCGGCGTCGGATTCGAGCTAAAAAATAGCCTGTTTCAATGGCTCAAACCCCTGGTGACGCGTGACCGTGATTCGGCCAGCGTTGCCTCGATCAATGCCGGCTGACGGAGCATTTCATGAGCAACTCTGAACCTAGCCTCAAGGCGAGCCTGCGGCATATCGCCATCTCGGTACCAGATATCGAAGCGGCTGCGCGCTTTTATGAAAGCACCTTCGGTATGAAGCGGGTGAATTTCGCGGCTACGCCCTTTGGCGATGGACTCTCCTTATCTGATGGCGTGGTGAACCTCACTCTGCTGCATTTCCATACCGATTCGGCGGCCGGAGACGAGCGCGGCAAAGACTTCAATGGCATTCATCACATTGGATTCATCGTCGAGGATCTGGAGGCGATGAGCGCACATATCGAGCAGAACGGTGGCCGCTTCCATCGAGAACTGAAAGGCGGCGGCGGCGTTGATTTCGAGCGCAAGTTCCGAGACCCGAATGGCGTGGTCTTTGACATCTCGCACAAGGGCTGGGTGGGGGCGAAAACTTGAGCCACGTGGTGTCAGTGTCATTGGGGTTGTGCCGGTGAAACCAGCTCCTTTTTCGTATCTGCGTCCCGAGTCGCTCGCGGCGGCGCGCGAAGCGCTTCTTCGCCACGGGCCGGAGGCGCGAATCCTGGCCGGTGGTCAAAGTCTCCTGCCAATGATGGCGCTGCGTGTGGCGCAGCCAGCGGTGCTGGTCGACATTGGCCGGATTGCCGAGCTTCGGGGGGTCACGCGCGACGAGCGCGGGCTGAGGGCGGGCGCGCTCACCTGCCACGCAGAGCTGCTCTCGTCCCCGGTCGTTCAAGCTTCGGTGCCGCTCCTGTCGTTGGCGCTGCCGCATGTTGCACACGCGGCCATTCGCAATCGCGGCACGCTGGGGGGAAGCTTGGCGCTCGCCGATCCTGCCGCCGAACTTCCCGCGTGTGCGCTGGCACTGGAAGCGGTCATGCACATCAACGGCAGCCTTGGCAGTCGGGCTGTGCCAGCAGCTGAGTTTTTTCAAGGTCTCTACAGCACCGTTGTGGGCGATGGCGAGATTCTGACCGCAGTCGTGTTTCCCGTCAGCGCCTCTGGCGAACAGGTTTTTTTTGACGAGATCAGCAGGCGCCGTGGCGACTATGCGATCGCGGGGCTGGCCGCTGTTGCGCGGGCCGACCAGACGCTGCGCCTGTCGTTTCTCGGCTGTGGCGACCGGCCCATGCGGGCGCCGCACGCCGAAGCGCTGGCGGCCGATGCACGCCGGTCAATGCGCGTGCCGGATCGTGGGGAGCTGAAGGCCGCACTGGCCACTGACCTTGATCCCCCGTCCGATTTGCAGGCTAGCGCCGATACCCGGCTTCATCTTGCCGCAGTACTGGTTGAGCGCGCGCTCCGGTCGTGGTCGGCGCACGGCAACGCTTCCTCTCAGGACACGATATGAACTCAGCCCAGCCTATGTTGTCCCCAGATGAGCCGATCGAAGTCCGCGTCGTGGTAAACGGTCGTGCGACGCGGCGCCATGTATCGCCGCGGACACACCTTGCGGACTTTCTTCGCCATGAGTTGCACCTCAAAGCCACCCATGTGGGCTGCGAGCATGGTGTGTGCGGCGCATGTACCGTTCGCGTCAATGGCGACATCGTTCGCGGCTGTCTGGTGCTAGCCGTACAGGTCGATGGCTGTGAAGTCACCACGTTGGAGGGGCTCGATGCAAGCGGCGAGATTGCCGACCTGCAGGATGCCTTTGTTCGCCACAATGCCCTTCAATGCTGGTTCTGCACGCCCGGCATGCTGCTCTGCGCTGCAGAACTTCTGGAGCGCTCGCCCACCACGGATCGTGCCCGGATCCGAGACCACCTTTCCGGTAATTACTGCCGCTGCACGGGTTATCACGCGATTGTGAGTGCTGTGGCGGAAGTGGCCGCCGGGCGGATGAGCGGGGCAGGGTCGAGCGCACGCAATCCGGACTAGTCGTGAGATTCGAACTCCCTCCCGCATCCCAACCCTGGCGCCTGCGGCACCAGCCGTTCGGCGCGCAGCTGATGTCGGCGGTCTGGGCGGGCAAGGGGCTGGATCACGAACTCCTGTTCGCGAGCGGGCGCTTGCCTGGCCCTCAGGCACCGTTCCGTGGTGGCGTCCCGGTCATATTCCCGCAGTTCAGCGAGCTTGGGCCCCTGCCCAAACATGGTCTGGTTCGAACAGCGCTCTGGCGCGAAGTGGCGCTGCACGCCAAGGGTACGGGCTTTTCTTACCAGCTTGAGATGGATCAGACCCTAGACGAGCGCTGGCCGCACACTGCCCGACTCGAACTGACCGGGCAACTCGAGCGACACGCACTCGAGATCATGCTTGCTGTGGAGAATGTCGGGCGCAGTGCGTTTGACTGGACGGGCGGCCTGCATCCTTATTTTTCGACCCTTGACTGTCTGGCAGCAACGCTGATCGGGCTGGAGGGCTCCGGGCTTTCTGATCGCTATGACACGCGTGTGTCGCGGGAGCGGTTGACACCGCTTTCTTGGACGGGCGACACTTTCGAGCGGCTTTATGCCGAGGCGCCACCGCTCACGCTGAATGCTGGTGGCCACCCTGTGCGGCTGTCGTGCTCTGGCTTCGATCAGTGGATGATCTGGAACCCGGGACGGGAACTCTCCCGTACGATCAGTGATCTCGGACCCGAGGACTGGCGCCAGTTTGTGTGCATCGAGCCCGTGATTATCACGCGCCCCAGCCGGCTCGCCCCGGGGGAAATATTTCGGGGTCGCCTGCGTATCGAGCTGCTGGTGAGCTGACCCACCGGCGGGTGGGCGAGTTCACCCGGTCGCAGGCGCGATTCAGGTGGTGCGTGGTGCGCCGGCAAGCGCAGCCTTGACGCGCTCCGGCGTGAGCGGGTAGGCGCGGATGCGGATACCGGTTGCATCGGCCACTGCGTTGGCAATGGCCGCCGGGAAGCAGACGATTGCGGGCTCGCCCGCGCCGCCGATCGGCTTGTCGGGCCGGTTGAGAAGCACCATCTCGACCTGTCCCGGCACGTCGTCGAGCGTGGCGATCGGGTAGGTTCGCCAGTCAACGCTCGTGACCTCGCGCTCGTTGAAGCTTACCTCCTCGTAAAGCGAGCGGCTGATGCCCTGCATGATTTGCCCTTCGAGGGCGGCGCGCACCCCGGCGGGATTGACCATCATGCCGCAGTCATGTCCGATGACGACACGCCTGAGCCAGATTCGTCCGGTGTCGCGGTGAACCTCGACCTCGACGGCGACGGCTGCATGCGCCTGGTAGCCCGAATGAAGCGCAATACCTCTTCCTACCATGACTGATCCGCGCTCCCGGCGTGAATCGGTTCGCGGCTGCCAGCCGATCGCTTTCGCGGCTGCGCGGATGACGTCGATTTCACGCGGCTCCTTGAGATGCCTGATCCGGAACTCGACCGGGTCGACGTCCGAGGCGAGCGCAACCTCGTCGATGAAACATTCCTGGCCGAACCGGGTCTGAAGTTCCTGGGGCGCGCGCAGATGCGCGGTTCGCATCGGTGAGGCCTCCTGCAAATAAGGGGGTACCGTCTCCCACCAGTGCACATGGTTGGGGAACTGATAGGTTTCCTCGGGAACGTTGAAGTTGTAGGCGTTCCACTTCGGGTGACCAGTGAGCATCCCGACCAGTACGTGCTCAGGGCTTTCGCCCGTGAAGCGAACGTCCCAGCCGTTGAAACCCTTTGCACGGAAATACCAGCCCGTTAATTTTCCGTCCTTATCCAGACCGGCCTTCATGCTGATGATGCCAGCCGGTGCCTTGGGATCCCATGCGGTTCCCTCCTCGCGCGACCATTGCATGCGAACGGGTCGGCCCAAGGCCTGTGACAGAAGCGCCGCTTCATAAGGTGCTTCGTCTGCATCGCTTCGCCCATAGGAGCCCGCGCCATGCATCCACTTTACCTGCACGTTCTCTGGCGCGAGGCCAAGGAATTTGGCGATACCGTCGCGCAGGAAGTGGGGCTTCTGGGTGTCGGCCCAGATTTCGGCCTTGTCGCCTCGTACGTCGGCCACTCCGCACGAGGGAGCGATCCTGGCGTGCGACTGGAAGGCGCATTCGTAGTCGGCCTCGATCACGCGCGCAGACTGTGCCAGGGCGGCAAGCGTGGGCGCGGGATCAAAGGCCTTTTTGCCGCCAAACATCGGTATCGCATTGGAGGCCGTGGGTTGCGCCTGCCGAATGTAGTTGAAAACGCCCGTGTCGCCGCCCGTAAAGGGAGGGCGCACGTCGCTCCACTGCACCTTTAGCAGGCGCGCGGCGCGAACTGCATCCCACTCGGATTCAGCAACTACGGCTATAAAGCCACCCTTCACGAAGTGCCTCGCACCAGCGATCGCGGCGATCGATGCGCCATCGACCGAGATCGGTTGTGCGCCGGCTACCGGTGGCCTGACGGCGCGAGCATGAAGCAGTCCGGCTGGCCGGATGTGTGCGGTGTAGTGCTCAGTGGGAATGATCTTGTCGGCAATGTCGCGGCGCTTGAACTCCCGGCCGACAATGCGATACTCGGAACGATCTTTCGGCTTGGCTTCGCCCGTGGCATTCATCCCGTTACCGATCGCGTTATTCCACTTGAGCTGGGTGTTGAAGTTCTTTCCGCCCACGAGCTGCGTATAGGTGACCCCGCGTGCCGGCTCTGCGGTGATGAAGATCCGGCCATCTCGGACTGTGAGGGAGGATGCGGTAACACCGAGCTGCTGGGCGGCCGAGGCGACGAGCACACGTCGCGCCTCGGCAGCCGCGTTTCTGAGCGGGTTGGCGCCCATGCGAAGCCCGGTGCTGCCGCTGCCGCCACCCTGATTGGGGGCGAGCCGGGTATCGCCGAGCGTGACCTGAACGCTTTCGAACGGAACGTCGAGCTCTTCGGCGACGATTTGTGCGTAGGCAACATCGAGCCCCTGTCCGCAGTCCATCTTGCCGGAGTTGACCGTGACGATACCGTCGGCTGCGATCCGGATCCAGGTGTCCAGCGAACTCGGGTGAGGGCCAACGATTCGAGGTGAGGCGGCCTGCGCGGCAGCATCCAGGGCGCCGGTGGCGAGCCCTGCGCCCACACCGACCTGAATAACCAGCGCGCCCGAGGACTGTAGAAAGGCGCGGCGCGATACGGTGATTTCGTTCATGCGCGTTGCTCCTTCAGGATTTCGAACCGGTGGCCATGGTGCGGGCCGCCTGGTGGATGGCTCGGTGAATGGCGATCTGCGTGCCGCAGCGGCACAGGACTCCGGACATGGCTTCGCGGATTTCAGCGTCGCTCGCCCGTGGGTTTTTCTCGAGCAACGCAACGGTACTCATGACCCAGCCATTGGCGCAATAGCCGCACTGGGCCGCCTGCTGATCGATGAACGCCTGCTGCACCGGATGGGCTTTGCCGCCTTGCGCCAGCCCGTCCAGGGTGCGAATTGCCCGACCGGTGACCGAAGCAGCGCTGATCACGCAGGAGCGCATCGGTGCGCCGTCGACCAGGACCGTGCAAGTGCCGCACTGCGCAACGCCACAGCCAAATTTGGGTCCCTTCAGCTTAAGACGGTCGATGAGCACGTAGAGCAGTGGCTCGTCGGCTTGCGCGGTCACGGTGTGACGGGTGCCGTCGATATTGAGCGTGTAGTCGGGCACGAATGTCTCCTTGTAGTGGATCGGTTCGGCTGCGTGAGTGCAGGCGCAGGGTCAGCCTGCGGGCGGCGGGGCCGGTTTCGTTTCGTCTGACCACAGTCGGCCGGCGGTGGCCCAGTCATGACGTTCAACGTCGGTGAAGATGATGTCAACGCTGCCGGGCGAGACGCCCAGTGTCTTCGCGCAGGCTTCGGTGAGCGCTTGCGCAAGCGCCCGTTTCTGTTCAGTGGTGCGACCGGCAAAGAGGTCGACTCGCAGGGCAGGCATGGCATATCTCCGAGAAATCTAAAGCCCCAGCATGCCGTGAGAGGGCCAGGCTGCGCTACCATCAGGTGTTCCAATTTACGCCTTTTTGCGCAGACTTCGATGAATGACGCTTTCACTTTGATCGTCGGTGCCGGCCCGGTGGGATTGGTGCTCGCCTGGCGGCTCGTTCGAGCAGGTCATGCAGTTCGGATTTTCGAACGTGAGCCCCGACTTGAGCCGATGCTGCGCAGTTCCACCTTTCATCCTCCCACGCTGGATCTGCTCGATGAGGACGGAATCGGTGCGGCGCTTCATACGGCAGGTCGCAAAACTCCCACCTGGCAGATCAGGCTTCATGAAACCGGCGAGCGCGCGGAATTTGACCTTGCGACCATCGCTGACATCACCGCCCATCCGTGGCGTCTGCAGTGCGATCAGTCGGTGTTGGTGAACACCCTGGAGGCCTGGCTTGAGCGCCACGCACCCGGCTCGGTCGTTCGGGGCGCGCCGGTGGAACGCATCGGTCAGGATGACGAGCGGGTCTGGCTTGACTGGCGCGATGCACAAGGCAGTCTCCACCGCGTGCAGAGCGCGTTTCTCGTCGGTTGCGATGGTTCGCGAAGCGTGGTGCGCGAGGCGATCGGCGCCGAATTTGAAGGCACCGTGTACCCCGAGACCACGGTGCTTGTCACCACCACCTTTCCGTTTGAGGAGCACCTGCCCGGTCTATCGGGTATCAACTATGTCTGGGCGCCCGACGGCACCTACAGCCTTCTGCGACTGGCCGACGTCTGGCGGGTGAGTCTCCATCCTCATGATGATGAGTCGGCGGAAGCGCTCATGCAGCCAGAGCGAATCGCCGAGCGTCTGGGACGGATCACGCCGGCTGCAGGCGCTGCGCCCATTGGCGAAGTGCGGCCGTATCGCGTCCACCAGCGGCTTGCTTCGCACTGGGTGAAGGGCCGAATCGCGATCGCGGGCGACGCCGCGCACCTCAATCATCCCAAAGGGGGGATGGGGATGAACGGCGGCATTCACGACGTATTCGAACTCGCTGAGTCGCTGATCGATATTGCCGAGGGTGCCCGGCCTGAGAGCATGCTGGCCCGCTATCAGGCGCGCAGGCTACCGGTCATGAGGGATGACATCATCGGCCAGGCTGACGGTAACCGCGCCCGCATGTGGGAGTCCGCGCTCGAGGACCGTCGCCGCATGCTGGCGGATCTGCAGGCGGTTGCTGCCGACCCTGCGCGGGCGCGCGCGCATCTGCTCCGCACGTCGATGATCGATGGTCTGCGCCGCTCAAAATCGCTAGGCTGAAGCGCGCCCGCCGGTCGCCCCCAGACGTGCTGCCAGTTCAGAACCTTGCGCGAAATCGCGCTCCCCAGCCCTTTCCTGAGATCACGTCAAGAAGGGGGCCCGCTTGGGCGGATGCGCCCTGCGCCAGCCGAACAGCATTCCAGGCGAGCGCAAGCATGCAGGACAATACAGGCGCACCGCGCCACTGAGGATGCTCCAGCACGGTGGCGAGCGACGGCATACCTGTTCCGAGCGCGACGATCGCCTGCGCGCGGTCAGTGGTGAGCGATCGCAGCGCAACGCGGGTCGTATCGGACCGAATGGCGTAAATAGGATGAAATGCAGTTGCCTCCGATCCAACCCGGATGACTTCGACCACCTCGAGCCCGCGGGCCTGCCAGTACTTGACGCTTTCCGCGGTGAGGCTCTCGGAGTAGGGCGACAGCAGCGCGATCCGCTGCGCTGACAGGACCTCGCAGGCTCCGACGACCGAGCGCCCCGCACTGGTCACTGGTCGTCCGAACCGGGTTGAGAGGCCGTTGAAGAGCTGATCCTCGCGTTCGGGGCCGATGAGGTACGACGAGCCCGTGCAGGCGGCAGCCACCGCAACGATCGGCGCATTGGCAAACTGGGCGATGGTGTCGTCCAGCCGCTCGAAGTATTCGATCAGCCGGCTCTCCAGCGTGGATTGCATACTCGTCATGCGCGCGACCAGCGGCTCAACGCCGCGCGGCATCAGTGCAGCGAACTCGATCTCCGCAGTGGTGTTGGCCTGGGGCGTGAGCAGGCCGATCAGGCCTTTCGGTGCGTACTGCACGCTCATGACGACTTCTCCTGCGAGAGCAGGGGTTGGGCCAGAGCGCAGGCAATCGCGGCCTCCAGAGTCGCGACCTGGACCTCGAGCGGTAGTGTTGGGGTTTGCGCGCTGAAGCTGCGCGGGGCGTCGTCGCGGTCGGCGCTACGCTCGCGCTCGCTTCGACGTTGCACGGGGAGGATGGGCAGATGGATGAAACCGCAGCGAACGCGGCTGTGACTCAGTCGATGCATCAAACCGTAGAAAAGATCATTGCAGACAAAGGTGCCAGCGCTGTTTGAGAGAGCAACCGGATGGCCGTCAGCCTGTAGCGAGCGAAGCATTGCCCGGAGCGGCAGTCCGCTTGGATAGGCGTAGGGGCCGTTTGGGCTCACTGGTTCATCAACGGGCTGGTGGCCGTCGTTGTCGGCAATCCGCGCATCGCGCACGTTGATTGCGACGCGCTCAATCGTGATGTCGGCCCGTCCTTCCGCCTGACCGAGACTAATGACAAGTTCAGGCGCAATCGTATCGATGAGGCGATTGATCTCATCAATGCAGCGTCCGAATCGACAGGGCACCTGCGCGGAAATCACCTGAAACAAGCGGGACGCTGGGTCGCTGGCGATCAACTTTCCATCCAGAGCGCGGGCGACCTCCCAGGAAACGTTGAGCAGATGTCCGTCAAACGGTTCGAAACCAGTGACCAGCACGCGGCCGGCAGACGGGCGAGCCGAGGCATTTTGCGATCCGGTTGTAGTGGCCATCGTCGTGTCCTGAACACTAAGGCATCTTCAGGGAAACCGCCTGAGCAAGCTGTGAGGAGCGTCAAACGCAGACGCTGCGCGTCCTCTCAGCCAGTGGGCGCGAACCGCGCCTTCCAGAGCCCCCACGGGCGATCAATCACCGCTCGGTTGGTGGCTTCCGATAGCGCGGCCTCGTCATCGTCCAGATAAGTCACCTCTCCACCAAGCGTCATGGTGCGGCTCTGAAGTTCAGCATTGTTCTGGGTGTAGACCGCGCGAAATACCGCGATCGGAATGGTCTGGCCGACGCTGCAGAAGCCATGACCGCGCATCAGGACCACGGTGTCCCCGGCCAGCACATCGGCGAGCGCCGCGCCCTGCTCGACGTTACGGATCAGCATGTCGGTGGCGCCGAAGCGCTCACGGATTTCAAAGACCGATACCCCGTTTCGCAGAAAACTGCCCATGTGGCAGATCGGACGCAGTCGCGCCGACGAGCTTGAAAACGGTACGACCGACGGCGCGTGGCTGTGCACCACGGCGTTCACATCGGGGCGCTTGCGGAGAATCTCGCCGTGGATGAAACGCTCGAGGTAGGGCTTGCGCAGGTCACCCGCCACCGGCGTGCCATCGAGCTCAAACGCCATGATGTCGTCTCTCGTGACCAGTTCGGGTGCAAGCGAGCGCGACAGCAGGAAGCGGTCGGAGCGGTCAGGGTGACGAACGCTGATATGGCCAAAGCCGTCAACAATGCCGAGGCCCGCCAGGATCCGGTTGGCGGTGACCAGATCGTCAAGCAGGGCAGAAAGGCTATTGCTCATGGGCGAAGATCTCAGCGGCTGGCATCGGTGTACCACGTGGGGTCGTAGTAGGCGGCAAGCCCCTGCATTTTCTTGATGGGTTTGCCGAATTTCTCTCGCAGCTGAATGACGGTGCGCGTGCCGGCTTCGCTGATCTTCGCATCGCGCGTGAAGCCGGTTCTGGGATGGAGGAGCACGTCATACGAGGTGAGCGCGCTTTGCGCGGTGGCGCCCTTGACCTTGCCGACGAACAAATCGATAGCGGGCTGTTTGTTGGTCGGGTCGTAAAGCCAGTTAAGTGCCTCGCGATAGCCGCGAATGAAACCTACCAGGTCGCGGGCGTTTTGCGTGGCCCAGGTTTTTCGAACGCCCGCCACCAGCCCCTGATAGTCGCCAAGCGCCGCGTCAGCATCGGCCAGCACGTTGAAGCCCTGAGTCTTCGCCACGACCTCGAACGGCGAAATCAGCATGGTGGCGGCATGCTCTTTTTTCAGCAGTGATTGATACCGCTGCAGCACCCCGCCCGCCCCGACTGTGGTGTAGTCGCGGTCGAGCACCAGGCCGTTTCGTGCCAAGATTTCAAGCAGAACGAAGGCGTAGCCGGTGGTGAGCGCGTCGACCGACAACTGTTTGCCTTTCAACTCAGCGAGGCTGCGAACTTCGGGCACGCTGGTGAGGCGCAGGAAGCCGTTGTCGGCCCCCATCACCGCGATCAGCTCGCTGGCATCCGCTTCGATTCCTCCCTGGCCTTCGCGGTAGGCGATCAGATTGTCAATCGCGGTCATCGCGATGTCGAACTTCCCCTCGATCATTCCAGTGAGTTGAAAGCGTGAGTTGGGCGTGTCAATGGTATTCACCTTCACGCCATGCCGGGCAAAGAAGCCCTTTTCCTGCGCGACCCAGATGGGCCAGTTGAAGCCGCCAGGAAACACGATCACGCTGAGTTCGCGCGGGTTACCCTGGGCGGTCGCAGGCGCCGCAGCGAAAAGTGAACCTGCGGTGATGGCTGCGCAGCCAAGGGCGGTCAGGCTGGCGAAAATTCGGCGGGATAGTGTCACGGGTGCCTCCTTGAGTAAGATTTGCAGAACCGGACGCTGGCGGAGCATGAAACGCTGGCCGGCGAGATCCTCAAGCATTCATTCTGCACGAAGAGTTCCATTTCAAGGGATGCGCTGGTGCAATATCTCGGAGATCTGAGGCTGGCTGGGGGATTAACCCCCGCCAGCCTGGTGCCGCGCGATGGCCCTGAAAGCGTCTCGCGCTAAATCCGGGTTTGAAGGTAGACTCCGCCGCTGTGCATGAAGCGTTCACCCCCCCCCTTGTTTTTTAATGAATTTCGGCCCCGCTACCCAACGCCTATCGAACGACTCAGTCCTTGACGGTACCCAGGGGGGTATCGCGCTCGGCCTTTTTCTCATGCCTGCCAGCCTGCCAAGGCGAGCGCTTGCCGATGCGCTCGACTGGAATCATGATGTGCTTTGCGCGGCCGACCGCCTGGGATATTCCGAAGCCTGGATCGGACAGCATTTCACCACGCCCTGGGAGCCGATCGCCTCGCCGCAGCAGGTGATCGCTCGGGCGCTGGGGCACACTTCGCGGATCCGCCTCGGCACTGGTGTGGAAGTGCTGTACAACTCGCACCCGGTCAGGCTTGCGCTGGAACTCGCGCAGCTAGACCATCTTGCGCGAGGCCGTCTGATGTTCGGCTTCGGGTCGGGCGGTACCGGGACAGATTTCCAGCTTTACGGCGTCGACCCGCGTGCCGATCAGCACAGCGCCATGGCGAGCGAGGCGCTGGCCATCATTTTTGATTGCTGGAAGCCCGGGGGGCCCGATCGGTTCGACGGCCAGTTCTGGCAGGTGCATCGGCCAGCCTACGACGATCGGTATGTCTGGCACATTGAGCCTTATGGCGATCCCCGGCCGCGAGTTGCACTGGCCGGGTTCATGCCGCGCTCAGCCTCCATGCGGCTTGCGGGGGAGCACGGCTACATTCCGCTGTCGTTTCATGTGGCACCCGAGCACATGTCGCTCCACTGGCAGGGGATCTGCGAGGGGGCCGCACAGTCGGGTCGTACGCCGTCACGCGCGCGCTGGCGGCACATCCGTGACATCTATGTCGCCGAATCAGCCGCTGAGGCGCGGCGGGCTGCGCGTGACGGCTGCATGGGGCAGTTCTGGGATCGTCACTTCATGAAAACGATCGGACGCTCAGGTTCCCTGAATCTCTTCAAACGGCCAGCGGCGCCGCCGGAGGCCACGGGCGACGCGGCCTCGATGATCGAACACCGCTCGTGGTACGTCGGGACCCCGGACCAGGTGGTCGAGCTGATCCTCGAGCATCATGAAATCACTGGTGGTTTCGGTACCCTCCTGCAACTCGGCTATGACTATGCCGACCCGGGTTGGCGAGAGGGTTGGATGCGCTCGATGGCGCTGCTCGCAACCGAGGTGATGCCAGCGGTCAACCGTCGGCTCGCCGCTGCGCGCTCATCGCAAGCGGTGCCTCACTGATGCGGCAGGCAGCGGTCCCCTGCGGGTGGCGCGCATGCTGCTGATCCAGCAACTGATCAACGGGCTGATGCTGGGTGGGATTCTGGCCTTCGTAGCGGTGGCATTCACGCTCACGATCGGTATGCTCAATTTTCTCAACTTCACCATCCCGGCGCTCTTCATGGTCGCGGCGATGCTGGGATGGGCGCTGCTTACCCCCGGCGCCCATCCGCTCGCCCTTGGGCTGCATTGGCTGCCGGCGCTCGCGCTCGGCATACTGGCGGCGGTATTGGCGTCGCTACTCATCGAGCGCTTCACCTACCGCTATATGAAAACCCGCTACGGCGACGCGACCGAGCACGCGTTGCCTCTGGTGAGTTCGCTTGGGTTTCTGATCGTGTTCGAGCACCTTGCAATGACGCTCTGGGGGGGGGACCCGCAGCGATTCGAACTGCCCTTTCGCAACACCGATCTGACCGTCGCAGGATTTGTCATTGGGCTGCCGCAACTTTTCGCGCTGGCACTCGCCATTGCCCTGGTAGCGGCCCTGCAGACGCTGCTGTCGCGCAGCCGAATCGGGCGGGCGCTTCGTGCGATCGCCGAAAATCCAGATGCTGCAACCCTGATGGGCGTCGAGGTTCAACGACTGGTACCGCTGGTGTTTGTGATCACCGGTATCTTGTCCGCACTCGCGGGCATTCTCTATGCGGTGAGCTACGGAACGGTCACGCCGTTCATGGGCGACGCTATTGCGACCGATGCCATTGCCGCAATGGTATTGGGCGGGCTGGGTAATGTCTGGGGGGCGATCGCAGGCGGCCTTCTGGTGGGCTTGGTGAAGGTACTAGCCATCAGCTTTTTCGGCGCCGAGATCGAAAAAATTCCGGTCTGGGGGCTGCTGCTGGTCATCCTGGTGTTCAGGCCGTCAGGCTTGTTCGGTGCGTCGCGAATCGGCAAAGGCAAATTCTGATGAGCGGCTACCTCGAGGGGCTGATCGCCGTCCTCTCCATCAACATCATCATCGCCTACTCGGTCTATCTGCCAGCGGCGGCGGGGCTCCTGAATCTCGGTTCTGCGGGCTTTGTGCTGCTGGGCGCCTACACAGCGGGCGCGCTCACGTCGCTATACGGCCTGCCGCTCTGGGGGGCGGTGCCCGCGGGCGGTTTGCTTGCCGCGTCGATTGCGTTTGCAGTGTCGTTTCCCATTCTTCGCACACGCGGGGTCTACATGGTGCTTGCCACGTTCGCGTTTGCAGAGGTGGTGGGAGGGGTGCTGCTCAACTGGCCGGGCCTGGGGGGCGCGGCAGGGTTGTCGGTCATCGCGTGGCCTGGGCTGGGTGCGGTGGTGGCGGTCACGATTGCAGTGGTTGCCGGCGCGGCATGGCTCATGTCCACCCGCTTCGGGCTGTCGGTCCGCGCCATTCATGACGATGAAAGCGTTGCCCGCCTGTTCGGTGTCGACCTGCGTGGCACACAGGTGGCGGCGTTCACGCTGGGCGGGTTTGTCGGTGGGGTGGGCGGTGCACTGCTGGTACACCAGTTCAACTTTATTGACGTGCAGGGAACCGGCGTGCTGTTCAGCATTTACGTGCTGCTTTATGTGCTGATGGGCGGCACCCAGACGGTGTGGGGCCCGGTTTCGGGTGCGCTGTTCTTTACGCTCGTGCCGGAACTGCTCCGCTATCTTGCGTCGCTGGACCCTTCTCTCAAGCCGCTCGAATCGGGACGGTTCATCGTGTTTGGTGTCGCGGTGGTACTCCTCATGATCTGGCGGCCGCAGGGGCTTATCACCCGAACGATGATCGAGCGTCTGCTGGGTCGCTCGACCGGAGGGGCTCAGCGTGACTGACGCGCTCAGACTGGAGTCGGTCAGTAAGGCCTTTGGCGGCCTTCAGGTGATTGAGGGCCTGAGCTTTTCCGTGCCAGGCGGCAGTCGTACCGCGCTCATCGGTCCGAATGGCGCAGGTAAGACCACCGTCTTCAATCTGATCAGCGGCGTCTATACCCCTGATTCCGGGCGTATCCTGATCGGTGGCATCGATTCGGCAGGGGTTTCCGCGGCTCGGCGGATCGGCTTGGGTCTGGCACGCTCGTTTCAGAACATCCGGCTGATGCCGCATCTGTCTGCGGTTGAAAACGTGATGCTGGGCGAACACCATCGGCGTCACCCGCTTGCCCCGGCATGGGGGCGGCGGGCCACAGAAAAGGCCCGGACAGCGCTTGCCGATGCGGGACTGAAGGCCTATGACGGCATGGTGGTGTCCGAATTGCCATATGGCATTCAGAAGCGTATCGAGGTGGTGCGCGCGCTTCTTGCCGATCCCTCGCTACTTCTGCTCGATGAGCCAGCGGCCGGGCTGAACGGCGCTGAGACTGACGAACTCCGCACTCTCCTGGAACGGGTGTCTGCGCGCGGGGTCACCATTTTGGTGGTGGAGCACGACATGCCCTTTGTGCACAGCTTTTGTAATCACGTGGTGGTGCTCAACTTCGGACAGAAAATTTACGACGGCGACAACGAGGGCGTACGCCGTGACCCGGCGGTACTCGAGGCCTATCTGGGCAGTAGCGCGGGAGCCGCCGATGCTGCTTGAGGTTCGTGCGCTCGATGTCACTTACGGAACCACCCGGGCCGTACGCGGCCTTGACCTCAAAGTCGAGGCCGGTGAGATCGTGACCGTACTGGGTGCAAACGGTGCGGGCAAGAGTTCGCTCCTGCGGGCAGTTCAGGGGCTGGTTCGCCCAGCGAGTGGATCGATCCTCTTCAATGGTGAGCCGGTCGCCGGGTCGTCTGCAGCGAACCGCGTGTCTCGCGGCCTGGTGCTGGTGCCCGAGGGGCGACAGATCTTTACCAGCCTCACGGTGCACGACAATCTCCTGATGGGTGCCTACTCGCGGCGTGACGACCCCGCCAGGGAAATCGATCACATCTATCAGCGTTTTCCAAACCTCGCCCGCCGCCGCGACATGTTCGCTTCCGTCCTGTCGGGCGGTGAGCAGCAGATGCTTGCCATTGGTCGGGCGCTTCTGTCGCGCCCGAAGCTTATGATGCTCGATGAGCCATCGCTCGGGTTGAGCCCGATCCTGGTGCGTGCGCTCTTCGATCTGATCGGCGAATTGAATCGCGACGGACTCAGCATGCTGCTGGTCGAACAGAATACTCAGATGGCGCTTCGGTGCGCGCAACGCGCCTATGTGCTTGAATTGGGGCGGCTGGCCATGTCCGGGCCTGCTGCCGACATACTTGGCGATCCACGGATCGCCGCCGCTTATCTAGGATCGTCTGAAAGGAGACACTGATGAAGCTCAATGCAATCGTATTGGCCGGGGTACTGGCTGCGGCCGGACCGCTCGCTGCTCAGGATCTGGTTCTGGGCCTCACGCATGCGAAAACTGGTCGCTATGCGGGCGTTGGAATCGGAACCGAAGTCGCTGTTGACATCGCCGTGGCCGAGATCAACGCCGCGGGCGGGGTGAATGGGAAGAAGCTCCGTATCGAAAAATTCGATACCGGCAGCGAGGCGAAAAACGCCCAGGTGGCCGCTCAGAAATTCACCCAGGATGCGCGTGCGCTGGGCATCATCGGCCCCTTCTCAAGCCAGGAAGCACAGGTTGCTTTCGCAGCGGGTGAACGGCTCGAGATCGTGCAGGTGCCGAACGCCGCTTCCGCTCCGGGTCTCACCAAAGATCGCAACTGGGCCTTCCGTGTTACCGAGGATGAGGGCAAGCAGTTTGGCCGACTCCTGAAGACGCTGGAGACCAAGGGGGGGGTGTCGGGCAAAACCGCTGCCGTCATGTACCCCAGCGACGAGTTCGTGGGTAAGGCGCTAGCGGGCTGGATGCCCTCGCTACTCGAGAAATCGGGCTGGAAACTGGTGATTCCCGCCGAGGGCTTCGCCACCAATGCCACCGACCTCTCGCCGCACGTCACCAAACTGAAGGGTAATACGCCTGCGGTGGTCGCCTTTGCCGGCCTGCCCGAGGGCGCGATCAAGGTGATGAAGGAAGTGCGTCGGCAGGGACACAACAGCGTGCTGATCGGATCGCAGATTTTCGCCGACCCTGATATTGCCAAGGTGCTCGGTCCCGACGGCGAAGGTGCGATTTTTGTCTCGTGGTACTGGTGGGATCTTAGTGACCGCACCCACGCCTTCGAGAAAAAATTTCTCGACGAAGCTGGTAAGCGCGGTATCAACAAGAGCGGCGCCCATCACGTCGACGCGTCAGCCTATGACATCGTGTATGCCTACGCCGATGCCATGCGGCGCGCTAAGGTGAGCGGCGATCCGGCCAAGCTGAAAGAAGAGCGTTCCGCCATTCGTGAGGCGCTCCGCACGGTTGAACTTGACGGCGTCACTGGTAAGGTCTGCTTCGACAAGGACCGCGATTCCGAGTTGCCCGCCTACATCATCCAGATCAAGGGCGGCAAGCGGGTGCTGCTCGATTCACACGCACCCGATTCCTGCAAGTAACCGGACTACCCCGGGGCTATGCGCCCCGGGTGTTGCGACCGTGCAGATCAGCGCGGTCGTTCCCTCAGGCCTCGCGAGGGAGCCTGGCCCGGCAGGGCGCTCAGCCTTGCCCTGCGATGTGGTCGCGGCAGTTTTTCAGATACCACTGCGCCACCTGCTCGCGGGTGGTCCACCACACATCGGAGCGGCTTTTCGCGTGGCTCAGAAACTCGCGAAAGCAGGGCATCCGGTGCGCGTGGCCAGAAACATGCGGATGGAGACCGATGTTCATGAGGCGTGCGCTTTCGGCCCCTTCGCGATACAGTTCATCGAACTGATCCTTCAACATCCGTGCCGCGTCCCAGGTGGTCATGGCTCGGCGGTGAAAGAAGGTGAAGTCATTGACCTCGATGGTGTAGGGCACATTGACGATCGGCCCTGACGGTGTGCTGATCAGATAAGGCTGATCGTCGTTCATGTAGTCGCAGAAAAACAGCAACCCGTTTTCTGCCAGGATGTCCGGCGTATTCGGAGTGCTGCGCAGCGACGATGAGAGCCAGCCACGCGCTGCCCGTCCGCACACCTGCTTGTAGACTTCCAGCGTTCGGCGAATCAGGTCGCGTTCAGCTGCCAGGTCAAAGGTGTAGCGCGTGAGGAGTTCGCCCTGCTCATAGTTGTGCGCCACCACCTCCCAGCCCCGATCCAGACCAAAGCGAATGACCTCGGGGCGCTCGGTACCCGTCTTGGCGTTCATGGTGAGTGACATCGGTACGCCCGCTTCCTCGAACAGCCGAAACAGGCGCCAGACGCCCGCGCGCTGGCCATACTCTCGCCACGTGAAATTCGGGAAGTCAGCGACGTTGCCAGGCAGTGGGTCGGGCAGCATGGGAGGACCGCCGGCGTAATAGGGCTCGGAGCCCGGCTTGATCAGATCCCAGTACTCGCAATTCATGGTGATGATCACGGCGAGACGTTTACCGTCAGGCCAGTGAATCGGTTTTCGCGTTGGTGCGGCGGACCAGGGATAATGCATCGGAACGTCCTGTAAAAATCATGTCAGGTGCGGCTGAGCACCGCGGAATTTACTTTCCTACATTCAGGAAAAGGAAGAACGATGTTAACGCAGCCCCTGGGTGAATTCAGGATCGACCGAGTCCTGGAGTCAGAAGGCATGTTTGCGCCGGCCAAGGTCCTCATGCCTCAGTTCAACCCTGAGGTGCTGGCGCAGACGCAGGCCGATGCCTGGTTGCGGCCGCAGTTTCTCACTGCTGGCGATGCGCTGGTGATGGGCTTTCAGAGCTTCGTCATCCGTACCGGCAGGCTCACCATCCTGATCGACAGCTGTGTTGGCAACGACAAGGAGCGGCCACAGCGCGAAACCTGGCACCGCCAAAGCTCAAGCACCTATCTCGATCAGCTGACTGCGCTGGGTCTGTCTCCTGACGACATCGACGTGGTGATGTGCACTCATCTGCATGCCGACCATGTGGGTTGGAATACCGTGCTGAAGGATGGCCGCTGGGTGCCCACTTTTCCGCGCGCCCGCTATCTGTTCGCGCGGACGGAGTATGAATTCTGGGACGCGGCGCATCGCACGGCGCTGGCAGCGGGCCGTCCGCCGACCAACCATGGTTCATTTGCCGACAGCGTACTACCGGTGATGGAGGCGGGCCAGGTCGAGCTGGTGGGCGACGGGCACGAGGTCTGTGCGGGCGTGCGAATCGATGCCGCCCCAGGCCATACGCCAGGCAATAGCGTGATTGCGGTGCAAAGCAGCGGTCAGCGCGCGCTCCTGACGGGCGACGTCATCCACACGCCAGTGCAGATTGCGGTGCCCCAGTGGTCCTCGCGCTTTTGCGAAGACGCAGTGCAGTCGGCCGACTGCCGGGAGCGCCTCCTCGAACATACCTGCGATAGCGGCACGCTACTGCTGGCTGCGCATTTTCCATCCCCCACGGCTGGTTGGGTCGAAAGCGCGGGGGGCGCTCGCATGCGGTTTCGCTGCGTCGGCTGCTGACGCGGCGGGCAGGCTCGACGAGAGCCGGTTCGTGCTCGCTCACGCGGCGCGATGATCGTGGAGAGCATTGAGGAAACGCATCATCACAGCCGCCGTGGCGTCCAGTTGTTCGATGAACAGCATGTGCGGGGCACCGGGCAGCACTTCGTAACGCGCGCCTGGGATCGCATCGGCAATGCGGCGGACCGCAGCGGGGGTGGAGGACACATCGCACTCGCCCGCCACGCAAAGTGCGGGAATCCGCAGTTGATTGAGGCGCGGTTCGGTATCGAGCCCGGAAATAGCTTTCCAGCCCTGCGCCCAGCCGCGTGGATCGCGTTCAAGCAGATACGTGCGCGCCGCGAGCGCCTCGGGACTTTGCCGGAAGGCGGGCGTAAACCAGCGCTCCATCGTTGCATCGATCACGGCAGACATACCGTACGCCAGGGAATCGATGCCGCGGGCTGCGATCGTGGCCCGCCTTGTCGTATCGTAAGAGCAGGGGCCGGCAATTGCGAGGAGCGCCGAGACATCGGACGGATGCCGGATGGCGAGTTCCTGCGCGGTCATTGATCCGAAAGAAAAGCCCCCCAAGGCGCAGGGCGCGAAGCCGTGCGCCTGCAAGGTGTCGTGCACATCGTCTGCAAAGTCGGCCATGGAGTGGCCAAGGGGCTCGAGCGGTGACTCGCCATGGCCGCGCAGGTCGATCCGCATGACTTGATAGCACCCGACAAGGCGGCTTGCGAGCGGTGCGAGAAAGCCGCCGTGAAGCCCGACCGGGTGAAGAAGGGCGAGCCGGGGGCCGTGCCCCTCGATGACAGCGTGAAGCAGCATGAAAGGCCTCTCCGGAAGCGCGCCGCATCGGCGGCACGCCATTATCACGCGGTTGGACAGTGGCTCGTGCGGATTGCTAAGCTCGGCGCTTTGCCGACAGGCGGGGAGGGCGGGTGATGATCCGGGCTGCGATCGTGGGCATGGGGGTATGGGGACAGAATCTGGTGCGTCATGTGCAGGCCCAGAGTTCGCTGATTCGGTTTACAGCGGGCACCACACGAACACTGGATAAGGCACAGCGCTTCGCGGCCGAACACCGGATTCGTCTGCTCCCGAACTATGACGCGGTGCTCGCAGACCCCGAGATCGATGCCGTGGTGCTCGCTACGCCTCACCAGCAGCATACCGATCAGATCATTGCGGCAGCCCGGGCCGGCAAGCATGTGTTCAGCGAAAAGCCCATGGGCCTTGATCGTGAGCGCGCGCAGCGCGCTGCACAGGCTTGCGCTGAGGCGGGCGTGACCTTGGGTGTGGGCTACAACTGGCGCTATCAGCCCGCGCTGCGGCGGATCCGGGCGATGATCGATGACGGTACCCTTGGTCGGATTCTGCATATCGAGGGTAACTTCTGCGGACCGAGTGCTTATCGATTTCCGCGCGGTCACTGGCGACATGATCGCGATGAGTGCCCCGCTGGCGGCATGACAGGGCGTGGGGTGCACGTCATTGATGCGATGATTCATCTGGCTGGCCCGATCGAAACCGTGACCGCGCAGAGTCTGCGTCTGGCGCAGGATTTCGGCATGGACGACACCACCTCGATGCTGATTCGCTTTCAAAGCGGTGCCACCGGGTATCTGGGAACAGTGATCGCCTCAGCTGAAACGTGGCGTATGCAGCTATTTGGAAGCCGTGGCTGGGTGGAGGTGGGTGATGTCGAACATCTGCACACCTGGGACCTAAAGGTGTGCCTGATTGATTTCGACAACGTTACCCAGAAGCGTCAGCCCGAAGTGATCCGCTTTGAACCGGGTAGTACCGAGCGAGCCGAACTTGAACACTTCGCCCAGCTTGCGGCCAAGCGCGTCCCAATGGTCGTGCCCGGCGGCGACGCGGTTCACAATGTTGCTGTTTTCGAAGCGATCAAGGCATCGATTGCCGCGTCACAGACCGTTCAGGTTCGCTGAGGATTGCACCTCTGCATCGCAAAGGGAATCGAGTCATGACCTCCTCTCGCCGGATCATGTTGCAAATGGCTGCGTGTGTTGTGCTGGCCTCGGCCGTGTTGCCGCTTGCGGCGCAAACGCCTGCTGGATCGAAAGACTGGCCGAATCGGCCCATTCGGGTCATCGTGCCTTCGCCTCCCGGTGGGCCACCCGATCTGGTGCTGCGCGCGCTCACGCCCCGCATGAGTGCGGTGCTGGGGCAGCCGCTGGTGGTTGAGAACCGCGCTGGGGCTGGCGGCATGGTGGGTACCGCCTATCTCGCAAGGCTACCTGCGGATGGCTATTCAGCGCTGTTTACCACCGCCTCGCATGCCGCGATTCCTCCGTTTCACGACAGCGTAGGCTATGACCCGGTCAAGGATTTCACCCATGTCACGCTTGCGGCTCAGAATTTCGGGCAAGCACTGGTGGTTCATCCGTCGGTCTCAGCAAAAAATCTGTCGGAACTGGTAGCGCTCGCCAGGAAGTCGCCCGGAAAACTCACCTATGCAAATGCTGGCCTGGGAACCGCCAGCCACATCCCCGCCGAGATGATGAAAGCTATGACCGGGACCGATATTCTGTCTGTGCCGTACAAGGCTATTCCGGAGGCGATCAACGATCTCATCGGCGGCCGCATCGACATGTTTTTTGTGGGCACGCAGATCGCGCTTCAGCATGTGCAGGCGGGGCGGCTGCGTGCCATTGGCATCACCGGCGCCCGTCGTTGGCAGGGTTTGCCGGAGGTGCCCACGCTTCAGGAGCAGGGGCTTGCCGGGTTCAATGCCGTCAACTGGTTCGGTCTATGGCTGCCGGGCGGTGCGCCCCCAGAGATTGTCACCCGCCTGTTCGGCGCAGTTCGCGAAGCCATCGCCGATACCGAGGTGCGCAAGCAGTTCGAGACGCTTGGACTGGAGGGCGTTGGCATGCCGCCTGAAGCGTTTGAGAGGTTCGTTGCGGCGGAGGCGAGAGGGGCCTATGAGATCGCTGCTCGTCTCAAGGCCGGGGGGCAGAAATGAACGCGCCTGCGCTCGAGCCTTGGCAGTGGCCGGAACCTCACTGGCGGGCACTGGTCAATCGCGTTCGTGCGGGGCGTAGTCTGAAGCCCTCGTCCTGGCCGCAGGGGGCGCGGTTCGCTGTGGCGCTGTCGTTTGACTCCGACCATGAAACCAATGAGCTGCGTGACGGCGGCGAGTCGATCGGGAAACTTTCACATGGCCAATACGGTGCGCGCCAAGGTGTGCCGCGCATCCTCGCGTGTCTGGCACGACACGGGGTGCCGGCGAGCTTCTATGTGCCGGCGGTGACAGCCATGCTCTACCCCGATGAGCAGCGTACGGTCGCCGCAGCGGGTCACGAAATTGGCATCCACGGCTGGATTCACGAACGCAATTCGGTATTGCCCGAGGCGGCCGAGCGCGACCTCATGCTTCGCAGTGCCGACACGCTTGAACGCATCGCCGGGGTCCGGCCTGTCGGGATTCGAACACCGTCATGGGATTTCAGCCCTCAT
>SYIM01000281.1 GCA_005798775.1 Burkholderiales bacterium | reverse complement strand
GCCGAGATGCTGCGCGAACTGGGCGTACAGCCAGCGCGGCAGCTGCCCGCTGATCTTGTTGAACGGGCGCAATCGGATCTGATGTCCGCCCCGACCGGCCCGGATGAGGCGCCCACCCTGCGATAGGCGCTACCCAGGCTGGTTATGGGCCGGTACCGCTAGTCGGCGCGAGCGCCAGAGGCTTTCACCACCTCGGCCCACTTGCGGCTCTCGGCTGCGATGAATGCCGTGGTCTCGCGTGTGTCCATGTATATGGGGTCGGTGCCCAACCCTTCCAGTCCCTCTTTCGCCTTGGCCGTTGCCACCACCGTTCCCACGTCCTTCGAAAGCCGGCTCACTACCGCGTTGGGCAGCCGCGCTGGCCCCATGAGGGCATACCAGATCGTGACCTCATAGCCTGGCACCCCCGCTTCAGCGATGGTCGGGAGTTCGGGCATCTGCCTCGAGCGCGTGCGCCCCGACGCCCCCAGCGCGCGCAACTTGCCCGACTGCGCAAGCGGGATGTTGGTCGTGGGATTGTCGATCATCATGTCGATCCGTCCCGCCACGAAATCGGTCATGGCGGGCGCTGACCCCTTGTACGGTACATGCGTGAATTTCACCCCAGTCATCGACTCGAGCAGCACCACCGCCAGATGGCTGGAGCTGCCCGAACCCGACGATCCATAGGTGAGCGTGCCCTGCCGCTCGCGGGCGAGCGCAATCAGTTCGGTGACCGACCTGACCGGCAGCGACGGATGCACCACGAGCACATTTGGAAACGATGCAATGGTGGCAATGGGTGTGAGGTCGGTGAGCGGGTTGTGGCGAAGCTTCGAATAGAGGTGCTGGTTGATGGCCACCGTACCCGTGGTGGCAAAGAACAGAGTGTAGCCATCGGCCGGGGCGTCGACCACCGATTGGGCAGCGATCGAGCCGCCCGCCTCACCGCGGTTCTCTACAACCACCTGCTGGCGAAGTTCAACCGAGAGCGCCACCGCCATCAGGCGCGCCGCCGCATCGGTGCCACCACCTCGTGAGGACTCAGAAAGACGCGCCCGGCCATGGTGCGGCCGAACCCGGTTGCAGCCAGCCGGTCCATCACAGGCCCCTTCACTTCGGCAAGCGAAAACGAAACGCCCTGCCGTTGAAGATCGGATTCCAGTGCCACCAGCATCTCCAGTCCCGTGGTGTCGATCTGATTGACACCTGCGCAGGAAATCAGCACCCGGCGAATGCTCGGGTCCGAAGCGAGGAGCGAATCCACCCGATCACGTACCTGCATGGCGTTGGCAAAGAGCAGGCTCTCATCCACGCGCAGGGCGAGCGATCCCGGTAAGGTTTCCACCGCATGCCGCTCAATATTTCGAAAGTGCTCGGTGCCCGGCAGGCGACCCACCACGGCGATGTGCGGCCGGCTGCCGCGCCAGACGATCACGGCCAGCGAGAGCATGACCCCAACACAATGCCGTGCTCAACGCCCAGCACAATCACCCCGAGCGCGGTCGCCGCGAGCGCAAGCGCGTCACCCCGGTTGTAGTCCCAAGCCTCGCGCAGCGTCTTCAGATCGATCAGGCTGGTGACGGCTACCAGGATGGTCGCTGCCAGCACCGCATGCGGCATAGCGCGAAACCAGCTGGTAAAGAGCATGAGCACCACCGCCATGAGACACGCGCTCACCACACCGGCAAACGGTGTGTTCGCGCCTGCAGAAAAATTGACCACCGACCGGGCAAGCCCGCCGGTGACAGGAAAACCGCCGGAGAGCGCACTCGCTGCGTTGGCAGCCCCCAGCCCCAGCAGCTCGAGGTCGGCGTCGATCCGTTACCGATGCTTGAGCGCAAACGACTGCGTAACCGACACGCTCTCCACGAATCCGACCGGCGAGATGAGTAGCGCCGGAATCAGGAGTTCGCGCAGCGACTCCCAGCCCGGAAACAGCTGCGATGCAGAAGGAAGCTGAGGCAATCCTGCCGGCACCGCACCCACCACGGCAACCTGCGCGACCTGGTCGAGATTAAAAACGCCAACCACCGCGGTGGCGAGGACCACCATCGCCATGGGCGCGAGCCGCGCGATCAGCTCGGCGCGGGGTCGCGGAAGGCCCATCGCCACCAACCAGCCGGGAAGCCGGCTGCGGGCGATCACCAGCAGCACAACGCTGCCCAGCCCGACGGCGAGTGTGACCGGATTGGTGCGCGGCAATGCAGTGATCAGTGCCACCACGGTTTGCACTACGCCATCAGCCTCGATTCGCACGCCCAGCAGATGACGAAGCTACCCGATTGCGATCAGAACCGCGGCGCCGCTGATAAAGCCGCTGATGACCGGATGACTCAGGACGTGGGCAAGAAAGCCCAGCCGCATCAGCCCGAAGACCACCAGCATCACGCCCGAGAGCAACGCGAGCACCATGGCCGATGTCGCGTACTCGGGCGAGCCCGGCAGCGCGAGCGGCGTGAGCGCACTCGCAGTCATGAGCGAAGCCACCGCCACCGGACCCACCGCAAGCGTCATGCTGGTGCCAAACGCCGCATATGTGATGGTGGGCAGCACGCTCGCGTAAAGCCCCATTTGCGGCGACAACCCTTCGAGCATGGGATAGGCCAGGCTCTGGGGCAGCAGCATCACGGCAACAACCAGGCCCGCCGACAAGTCGCCGGCGAGCTGGTCGCGGCGATAGCCGGTCAGCCAGGCGGGAAGTAATCGGCCCATCAGTTCGCCGCGGCAAGCGCCAGGCGACGACGCTCGAACATCTCGAAGATGACCATGCCGAGCAGCATCGCAATGGTGAAAACAATTGCCTTTGACTGCCCCGCACCCACCGACACCAGCGCCGGGCCCGGGCAGAAACCGGCCAGCCCCCAGCCTACACCAAACATCACGCTGCCGCCGATCAACTGGCGATCGATAGCACGCGAGGTGGGCAGCTGCATCGCGCCGCCAAACATGCTGGTGGTGCGCTTCTTTGCCACGCCAAACGCGAACACCCCCACGAGAATGGCGCCCCCCATCACGAAGGCGAGCGATGGATCCCAGGCGCCTACCAGATCGAGAAAGCCGATCACTTTGGCAGGATCGGTCATGCCAGCGAGGATGAGGCCAATGCCAAACAGCAGACCCACGACAAATTCAGAGATTCGGTCCATGGAAGGATTCCTGTGTAGAGACGCGGCTCAACGGGCCAGCAGATGACGGGTCACGAAGACCGTGGCGAAACCCGCGGCCATGAACGCGATTGTGGCGGCAAGCGAGCGCGGTGAAAGGCGTGACAGCCCGCACACGCCGTGACCGCTGGTGCAGCCCGCGCCATAGCGCGTGCCGATGCCCACCAGCAAGCCGGCCGCCACCACTGCCAGCCACCCCGCATCGATGCGCGCAGCTGCCGGCGGCGCAAACAGCGACCAGGCGGCGGGCGCCGCCAGAAGGCCCAGCACAAACGCGATTCGCCAGCCACTGTCACCGGCGCTGCGCTTGACCAGGCCGCCGATGATTCCGCTGATGCCCAGAATACGGCCGTTCATGAGCACAAAAAGCGCCGAGGCGACGCCCAGCACAATGCCGCCCGCAAGCGAGCTCCAGGGTGTGAAGTTGGACCAGTCGATTGTCATGGGGTGGGTTCCTTTGAAGGCGGGCAGAACTGCGATTGCAGGGTTGAGATGACCGCGAGCGCTGAAGCGCTCTCGAGTCGGTAATGAATCCGTTTGCCGTCTCGACGGGTACCCACCAGCGACTCCTCGCGCAGCACGCCGAGCTGCTGGGAGAGCGTCGGCTGGGTGATACCGAGCTCGCCCTCCAACTCACTCACACAGGCTTCACCCTGCGCCAGCCGGCAGAGCAGTAGCAGTCGGTCTGGATTGGAGAGCGTTTTCAGCAGACGACAGGCGGAATCGGCAGCGTTACGAAGCTCGGCAAGATCAATCGTGGCGGATGCAGGCATATCGGATAGCCGGTATGGGAAGAAAGGCAGACGACGACCGACACTCTATTGATTAATATTTTATTTGTCAATATAATGTTTTACGCTTAACTGATTGACTCGGAGAAACCGCAATGAACCCGACCGTGCACGGCATCTTCGACCCCGCCACCTGGACCGTCACCTACGTGGTGTATGACCAGCCGGGCGGCCAGGCCGCCGTCATCGACTCGGTGCTCGATTACGATCCGAAGTCGGGCCGCACCAAAACCGTGAGCGCACAGAAGGTGGTCGATTTCGTGCGCGAGCAGCGCCTGAAGGTCGGCTGGATTCTCGAAACCCACGCCCATGCCGACCATCTGTCAGCCGCTCCATGGCTACGCGAGCAGTTGGGCGGCAAGATCACCATCGGCAGCAACATCCGTACGGTTCAAGGCGTGTTCAAGCGCATCTTCAATCTCGAGGAATCTTTCAATACCAACGGCTCACAGTTCGATCATCTGTTTGCCGATGGCGAACGCTTTGCGATCGGCGGGCTGGAAGGCGAAGTATTGTCAGTGCCTGGCCATACACCCGCATGCGTTGCCTATCGACTCGGCGACGCAGTGTTCGTGGGCGATACCCTCTTCATGCCCGATGTCGGGACCGCGCGCTGTGACTTTCCCGGCGGCGACGCACCCACGCTCTACCGGTCGGTTCGCAAGCTTCTCAGCCTGCCGCCGCAGACGCGGCTTTTCATGTGTCACGACTATCCGCCCAACGGCCGACCGGTCGCCTTCGAGTGCACGGTGACCGACCAGCGCGCACGCAACATTCACGTGAACGACAGCATCAGCGAGCAACAGTTTGTCGAGATGCGTACCTGGCGCGACGCCACCCTGGACATGCCGGTCCTGATCCTGCCCGCAGTACAGATCAACATCCGCGCGGGTCACATGCCGCCGCCCGAACCCAACGGCGTGTCCTACGTGAAGATCCCACTGAACGCGCTGTAGGCGTTCTGCCGAGGGTAACGCCCGACCCATGTGTCGCGCGTGGCTCAGGCACAATTCGGCCATGAGCGCCAACACCCTGCCCCCTCCTTCACCGGCACGAGCCGACACCGTCACCAAAGAGGCGGATCTTCTGCCAGTTGCTGTCCTCGGTGCGGGTGCCGTGGGCTGCTACTACGCCGGACGCCTCGCCCGCGCGGGCCTGCCTGTCACGCTGATCGCCCGCGGGGACGCAGTGGCCACCCTGCGCACCCGCGGCCTGGTGATCGAATCGGGCGGACATACCGAGACCGTTCACCTCGAGGTTGCCGACACCCCTGCCGCGGTCGCGAGCGCCGCACTTGTGCTGGTGTGCGTCAAATCGTCTGATACCCCCCAGGCCGCCCGCGCACTGGCGCCCCATCTGCGCGCCGACGCGCTCGTCGTCAACCTGCAGAATGGCGTCACCAACGGCGACGAACTGCTGGCCGGTTTATCGCAACAGGTGGTCCCCGCAGCGGTCTATGTCGCGACCGTGCTGGCGGGTCCGGGTCATGTGCAACACCACGGGGGCGGTGCACTTGCGATCGGCTCACCCCGAGGCCGCCCGGTCAGCTCCGAGCGGATCGATGCGATCGCTCGCCTTTTCTCTCGCGCTGGCATACCCGTCACCCCGAATGAAGACATTCGTGCCGTGCTGTGGGGCAAGCTCGTGGTGAACTGCGTCTACAACGCGTTATCGGCCATCACCCAGGATGACTACGGCACGCTGATCGCTTCCGATCCGATCCGCCAGGTGATGCGACAGGTCATCGATGAAGCGATTGCCATCGCGCGCGCGCAGGGCATCGATCTGGGCGCGGATGTCCATGCGCGGGTGATGGGGGTAGCGGGCATGATGCCGCGTCAGCGCTCTTCCACTGCGCAGGACGTCGCACGCCGACGCGCCACCGAGATCGACCATCTGAACGGTCATCTCGTGCGAGAGGGTGAGCGCCTGGGCATTGCCACGCCGGTCAACCGTACCCTGCACGCGCTGGTGCGAAAAATCGAAGACAGTTATCTGAACCCTGCGGGCTGACGCCCGCCATCGCCTATTCGCCAGAGAGCCCCAAACGGTTCGGCTGACGCTTTTCAACCGAATACCGAACCATAGCCGCGACGCGATAAACGCCGTGCGCGAACTTGCCATACGGCATCATCAGAAAAAACGCGAGCACTGCGCCCAGGTGCACGCACAGTGCAATCGGCATCCATGCCGTCGTGCGCAGCACCATCAGCAAGAGCCCGGTGGCGCCAGTTAAAAACAGCAGCGCAATGAAGCCAAGGTCCATACCGCCTTGCGAGGGCTCCAGGTGGTCCGGATGGCGGCGCTTCCGAAGTTGCCACAGTCCTACCGTGCCCCACACCATCATCACTCCGCCGCTGATTCCCAACAGTTTCGGCAGGCTGAGCCAGCCGTAGGGTGCAGGGATGTTCAGCGCGTAGTGCATCAGGGTTGCAACCGACGTGGCGGCCAGGCAGAGCATGAAGCCGTAGAACGTGAGGTGATGAAAGCGCTTCCGGTCGCGCGTCCAGGCGTCGTCTTCGTTGTGGCAACCCTCTCCATGCCCGCCGTCCAGATAGCGAAGTTTCAAGGAGTCGTGAAGCGCCTCGGCGGTGGCCACCCCACTCGCCCCCGCCTTGCCGGTTGCAGGCTTGACCTCAGCCACGAATCGGACGGCGCCGATGGCAAGCGCCAGCACCGCCCAACCGAACACCGGCAGGAAAAGCGACACCATCAATCCATGCGGAAAAATCCGGTAAAAATCGCCGCGGGCGTCACCAGACAGGAGCGACCCATGCATCGCCACAGCCAGCAACAGGAACAAAGCCAACCCGCCCGCAAGCGCAAGCGCCACCGCGAGACCGTTACGCTGATAGAGCGCACCGAGCGATGCCGGCCAGGCATAGTGGGCATACGTCTCACCCCGCACCCGGGCAAGCGCGCGCGGCAGGTTGACCCTAAATTCATGGGGCGGTGCGTATTGGCACGCGTGCAGACACGCGCCACAGTTGTGACAGAGGTTGGCCAAGTAGTGCACGTCGGCCCGGTGAAATTCGAGCCGCTTCGTCATGGCGGGAAAAACCGCGCAAAACCCCTCGCAATAACGGCAGGCATTGCAGATGATCATTTCGCGCGCCACTTCAGCCTCGGCCGCACTCATCGCATCGGCCCCGGGCGGCCTGGCATGAGCGGCCGACGGGGCGCCCTCCGCCAAAGACTGCGCCTCGCGGGTCAGAGCTTCAAACTGCTGCACGATCGCGCTCCTGGATGATTCGCAGGGTATCGGCGCCGCTTTGACCAAGCGTGGCCGCAGCCGCACGGGTGCCTGCGATGCGCCCGAACACTGTGCCGATGGTCATCCCCACGCCGGCGGTGTAACCCTTGCCAAGCACGTTGCCCGACATGAGTTCGCCCGCTGCAAACAGGTTTGGACTTGCGCGTCCCCCAAAGTATACGGCAGTGCTCTCGTCGGTACGAAACCCCAGATAGGTGAACGTCACGCCCGGCCGGACCGCATAGGCATAAAAAGGTGGCACATCAATGGGCCGCGCCCAATGCGTTTTCGCAGGTGTCACCCCCTCGGTGACACAGTCATCGAGCACGGTGTGATCAAAGCGGCCGGGGCGACAGCCGCGGTTGAAGTCCTCAATGGTCTGCACCATCTGGGCGGCATCGAGCCCGAGCTGACGAGCGAGTCCGTCGAGCGTGTCATCGCGCACCCCCGGAAACACCGGCGGCATGAAGCGGCCAATCGCCTTGGAGTCGATCACGCACCAGGCGATCTGTCCCGGCTGCAGTGCCACCAGCCGCCCCCAG
>SYIM01000280.1 GCA_005798775.1 Burkholderiales bacterium | reverse complement strand
CGCGCTGTTTCCCCACATGACGGTGGCTGAAAACGTCGGCTATGGTTTGCGGATGCGCGGCCAGTCGTGGTCGGCGATCAAGAATTCGGTGGGGGAGGCGCTTGCGCGCGTGGAGTTATCGGGGTTCGAGGCGCGTCTGCCAGCCCAGCTTTCGGGCGGCCAACGGCAGCGGGTGGCGCTTGCGCGGGCGATCGTGATTGAGCCCGACGTACTGCTGCTCGATGAGCCCCTTGGCGCACTCGATCGCAAGCTCCGCGACGGCATGCAGGTGGAATTGAAGCGCCTGCAACGCGAGTTGGGCATCACAACGCTGATCGTCACCCACGATCAGGAAGAGGCGCTGTCGCTGTCGAACCGGGTGGCGGTCATGTTTGCAGGCAGGATCGCGGCGGTCGATTCACCCGCGGCGCTCTACCGTAGGCCCTTGCGAGCCGACGTCATGGCGTTTCTGGGGCGTGCCAATTTTCTGCCGGTCACGATCGATCCAGCTGGCGTGAGCACTGGCGTGGACACCCCCATGGGCGTGCGCTTGCTGGCGCAACCGGCTGACCCGCTGCGGGTATTTGCGGCGAGCGCAAAGGCTCAGCTTGCGATTCGCCCCGAGCACGTCCAGGTGCGTCGCGCGAGTGCCGACACCCGGACCAGCGAATTTTCTGCAAGGGTTGTCGATCTGATTTATCGTGGCGCGCTTGCCGAAGTATTACTTGAGGCACCCGCTGCAGGGGCAGGACCCGTGAGGCTCAGCGCCGATCTGCCTGCTGAAGGCCTGAATATTCAACGTGGCGACACTGTCTCGGTGCGGCTACCTGATGAACACTGTCTGATTTTCGAGGAGAACGTCGTATGAGTGTCACCGATCCAGCCGCGGGTGATTTCGCTCGGCGTCAGCATGATCTGGGTGGGCGTGAGCTTGGCCCTATCGACCGCCACGAGCACCCGCGAACGCTTTTTGAAATGCGGGTTGATGCCATGCTGATGTTGCTCACACACCCTGACTGCGGCGCGTTCAAGATCGACGCCATGCGGCGTGCGGTTGAAAATTATTCACGCCTCGACTACGAGCAGCTTCCCTATTACCACCGCTGGCTGAAGGCGATCCGCCAGCTGTTGGTCGAGCAACGAGTGCTCACCGATCAAGCGATCGAGGCACGGCTGGCGGTCCTTCGCGCCCGCCAGGAATCCGGAGGCCACTAATTATGTTTGCTGAAGGCACACTTGTCCGGGTGCTTGATCACACCATCTTCGGCCATTGCCGCACGCCGCTTTACCTGAAGGGCAAGGTGGGTGAAGTGGTGAGCCATACCGGCGCCTGGCGAAACCCTGAAACGCTCGCTTATCACAAACCTGGACTGCCGCTTCAGCGGTTATACCGGGTGCGGTTTCGGCAGGCCGACATCTGGAGCGGATACCCCAATAGGGGCGATACGCTGGAAGCCGATATCTACGAACACTGGCTTGCGCCCGTTGCACGCGCGGCTGCCGGAGACCCGTCATGACCATCTCGCACGATCACGACCACGACCATGATCACCATGATCACTCGCACCCACATGCCGCGATCGAAGATCACGACACGATGACTGAGTTTCACCTCCTTGAGAAGGCGATGCGTGAACTCCTGATCGAGGCAGGCGTTTTCAATGCCGCTGATATTCAGCGGCAGATCGAAAGGCAGGAAATGCGTACCCCTGCGCTGGGGGCCCGGATCGTTGCCAGGGCGTGGACCGATTCCGCGTTTCGCGCCGACCTGCTCGCCAACCCCAAGCCGGCTATTACCGCCCTGGGTATCGACGTCGCGAATACGCCTGCGCTCCAGGTGCTTGAAAACCGTGACGGCGTCCATCATGTGGTGGTGTGCACGCTGTGCTCCTGCTATCCACGTATGATTTTGGGCATCCCCCCGGCCTGGTACAAAAGCCGAGAATACCGTGCGCGCGTGGTACGCGAGCCGCGGGTGGTCCTGGAGGAATTTGGCGTGTCGCTTCCGGAAAGCACTGAAATCCGGGTGGTCGACAGCACCGCCGATCTGCGTTACCTCGTGATTCCCGAGCGTCCGGCTGACACCGAGCATCTCGACGAAGAGGCGCTCGCTGCGATCGTCAGTCGTGATTCCATGATCGGTACGGGACTGCTCTCTGACGCGGTCTGACCTCTTCACGTCCGTTGTCCCGCCCCCCTGTCCGGTCTGCTCAGGCGCGCGGGGGGCGCATCAATTTGGCGTGATGCGCGAACGCGCTACAATGATTTGATGCGTGTTCGTCCTTCCTTTGTCGGCCAGAGTCCTCTGCTCTCATCAGCCCGCTGCTGGCGCTGGCGTAAGCCTGCCGCCTGACATCCCCGCGCGCGCCCGCGTCTTAGGCGCACCCCCGGTTGTTTGCGGTGCCTGGTCCGCGACGAGGCGCTGCGAAACTTTCATTGCCCCCAGCACGGATTCGGAGTCGACCCCCATGGCGATCACCCCGCAGGAAGCGCTTCAGCGCACCATCGAACATCGCGAAATTTTTCACGATGAAATGCTCTCACTCATGCGCATGATCATGCGAGGCGAACTGTCTCACGTCATCGCGGCAGCGCTGCTCACGGGCTTGCGCGTCAAGAAGGAAACCATTGGGGAGATCACGGCCGCCGCGCAGGTCATGCGCGAGTTCGCCAACAAAGTGGTGGTCGATGGTGGCCCGCATTTCATTGATATTGTCGGCACAGGCGGCGATGCCTCGCACACCTTCAACATCTCCACCGCGTCATCATTCGTGGCAGTTGCGGCCGGCGCTACGGTTGCCAAGCACGGTAACCGTGGTGTGTCCTCCAAGTCGGGAAGCGCCGATGTACTCGAGGCGCTTGGTGCCAACATCATGCTGAATCCAGAGCAGGTTGCACAGTGCATTCGAGAAACCAGTCTGGGTTTCATGTTCGCCCCCAATCATCACCCGGCCATGAAAAATGTCGTCGCGGTGCGGCGCGAACTTGGTGTTCGAACCATCTTCAATATTCTCGGGCCGCTCACCAATCCGGCCGAGGCGCCCAACATCCT
>SYIM01000279.1 GCA_005798775.1 Burkholderiales bacterium | reverse complement strand
CTTGCCGCCGTCGATCAGGTAATCGTCGCCATCTCGGCGTGCCACGGTACGGATGGAGGCGACATCAGAGCCTGCGCCGACCTCGGATACCCCGAGGCAGGCTACCCGCTCGCCGCTGATGGAGGGGGAGAGAAATTCCTGCCGTACCTCGTCAGATCCGAAGCGCGCGAGTGCGGGTGTGGCCATGTCGGTTTGCACGCCGATTGCCATCGGGACACCACCGCAGCGTACCCAGGAGAGGGCCTCGGCCGTGGCGAGGCCATAGGAATAGTCAAGCCCCATGCCCCCGAATTCCACTGGCTTGCAGACCCCGAGAAATCCCAGACGTCCCATCTTGCGAAACAGTTCGCGCGCGGGAAAGATGCCGTCGGCTTCCCATTGATCGACGTACGGATTGATCTCGGACTCGATGAACTTTCTGAGCGAGTCCTGAAGCTGTCGGTGCTGGTCGGTGTAGAGATTCATGATGTGACTGAATCGTATCAGGGCTTCGCCACAGTCGGCGGACTCGCCTGGCGTGTTTCTGCCACCATCGATGCGATGCCGCTCGCGCAGATGATGGCAATACCCAGGCTGCCGATCGGGTCGGGAAGGTCACCGAAAAAGAGCCAGCCTGCGACAGCGGCCCCGACAATCTGCAGAAAGGTGAGCGGCGCCACGAAGGAGGCGCTTGACCAGTAGTAGGCATGAACCAGGCAGATCTGACTGACTGTGCCGCACACACCAATTCCAATGAGCTGCGCCCATATCGCTGCTGTGAAGGCCTGAGGCCAGCCGCCCCAGACGGGCATCAGAGGCAGCGTGAGCGCCGACACCACCGTGCCGACCAACGCGGTGATCAGTACGGTTGCAGTCGTTCCTTCGCCCGGTGTTGCGGAGAGCTTCCGGGTGAGCAGCTGGAAAACGATGCTGCAGGCGACAGTAACCAGGGCGAACCCTACACCGGTGGGGCTCAGATCGGCGCCGAGCCTCAGGATGAGGAGCATGCCGGCGAACCCGCCGGCTGCACCCAGCCAGCGCCAGATCGTTACCCGCTCGCCGAGTAACGGTCCCGCGAGCAGCATCACAAAGAATGGCGTGATGAACGCGATCGCCGTGGCCTCGGCCTGGGGCAGATAACCCAGCGCGGTGAAAAAGCTCAGCGTGAATCCGACCAGCATCAGTCCGCGGACGATCTGCAGCCAGGGCCGGTGTGTCCGGATGATGGCTGCGCCCAGCTGCGGGGCGAAAATCAGCACCATCAACGCTGCGTGGACAGCATGACGGGCGAACGAGATCAAAGGCGTGCCCACTTGTGCGGCGAGCGCTTTGGCAATCGCATCCATCAGGATGAAGAAAACCAATCCGGTGAGAAGGAAAGCGAAGGCGCGAACTGGACGCGCGTGGTGAACAGATACCTCGCTCAATATGGCCTTTCTTTTGTTTTCAGTGATCTGATTCGCTGACCTGTGCCCGCTGCACTGATCGCGAATTCAGGTATCTTGAAGCGAACGACGAAAGGTATCTCATGAATCTCGCCCAGTTGTTTCGCGCGGTCCCGATTTTCGGGTTGGCGTTGCTCAGCCTGCTGCTTGGTGGCTGTGGGTATAACGATTTTCAGCGGTTTGACGAGCAGACCAAAGCGGCCTGGTCGGAGGTGCTTAACCAGTTCCAGCGGCGCGCCGATCTCGTGCCTAACCTGGTGGCTACCGTCAAGGGGGAAGCCTCGTTCGAACAGGAGACCCTTTCGCGGGTGGTGGAGGCGCGTGCCCGCGCAACGGCTATCCAGGTCACCCCTGAGACGCTCAACGACCCGCAGGCCCTGCAACGCTTCCAGCAAGCCCAGGGCAGCCTCGGCTCGGCGCTATCGCGTCTGCTGGCGGTGAGTGAAAGCTATCCCACGCTCAAATCCAATCAGGGCTTTCAGGATTTGCGAGTGCAGCTTGAGGGCACGGAAAACCGGATCACTGTTGCCCGCAACCGCTACATTCAGGCAGTGCAGCAATACAACACGCTTGTGCGCAGTTTTCCGAGCAATCTCACTGCGCTTGCGCTCAGTTACCCGATCAAGCCCAACCTGAGCGTCAGCAATGAGGCGCAGCTCAGCCAGCCCCCTGCTGTCGACTTCCAGAAGAAGTGAGCGTTCCGACATGATGCGCAGCCCGGGCCTCGCGCGCGATTTTTTTCGCATCGTGGTCCTGTGGGCGCTCGCGCTGGCGAATCTTCACGGGCTTGCGTATGGTCAGGCGCTTCAGCCGGTTCCAACGCTGAGTGCGCGCATCATCGACACCACGGCTACCCTGAAGGCTGAACAGCTACAGGCGATCGAGGCGAGGCTGCGGGCCTTCGAAGTGGCCCGGGGTACCCAGATCGTTGTGCTGATGGTGCCGACCACGGCGCCCGAGGATATTGCTGACTTCACGCAGCGGGTCGGAGACGCCTGGAAGATCGGCCGCAGGGAAGTCGGAGACGGTCTGCTTCTCATTATCGCGAGGAATGACCGCACGCTTCGCATCGCACCGGCCAAGGCCCTTGAAGGTGCCATACCCGATCTTGCCGCGCGACAGGTGATTGATCGAACCATCGTTCCACGCTTTCGCGAGGGGGACTTCGCGGGTGGCATCGATGCAGGCCTCAGCCGGTTGATGGCGCTCGTCGCGGGTGAAGCGCTGCCCGAGCCGCGGGGGGCGGGCGGCACGGCGAAAACCGCCTCCGACTGGAGCGGTGCCCTGGTGCTTTTGCTGGTAGCCGTCCCGGTCCTGGCCCGCCGGCTGACGGGCTGGTTCGGACGCAAACTGGCGTGCCTCGTCACCGGGCTGGGGGCGGGACTCCTCACCTGGGCCTCGGGCGCGGGCTTGATCGCGGCCCTGCTTTCCGTGCCCCTGGCGATTCTCTGGGGATTGATTGCGACCATGGCCACCTGGCGGGTTCACGCCAGCCGATCACACGGCGACTGGGCGAATTCGGGCGGCCGTTCCGGCTCGTGGTCGGATGGCGGGTTCAGGAGCGGCGGTGGCGGAAATTTTGGTGGCGGTGGCGCCTCTGGGCGGTGGTGACATGACACCGCGAGCTGTCACCCTCTCGGAGTGGCTTGGCTTCGCAAGCCGGCAATTGTGGTTCGACGAAAAGGATATCGATCGGCTGCTGGGCCCAGGCTGGGCAGAGCGGCTGGCCGAGCAAATTCAGGCCACCGAAGCGGGGGGCTCGGGTGAGGTGAGGCTATGCGTTGAAGCGGCTTTACCCTGGGCTGATGTCGTACGGGGGCGGGCGCTTGGCGTTGATCAGCTGATCCGCGAGCGCGCTTCGAATCTCTTTGCCCAATTGCGGGTCTGGGAGACCGAGAACAACAGCGGCATCCTGTTCTACATGCTCCTGTCCGAGAGAGCCATCGAAATCGTGGTCGACTGCGGCTTACGCCGCATAGAGGCCCGCTGCTGGCAGGATCTGGCAGAGGACACGGCGCGGGGCTTGCGGGCGGGCCAAGGCCTGCGGGCGCTTTTAACGAGCCTCGAGCGGTGCAGGCGCCTGTTGCGCGGTGCTGGTCTGCCCGAGGAAAGCGCTGGCAACGAGCTTCCCGATACGCCGCACCGGCAGTGAGTAGGGCGGCGTGTGCGGCCGTTGCCCGCGAATGCTGGCGCCCCCGACACGAATCGAACGTGTGACCCTCCCCTTAGGAGGGGGATGCTCTATCCACTGAGCTACGGGGGCTTGTCTTTGATTGTAGCCGAGCCGCCTGTTGCCTAGTGTGCCCGCTCGAGGTTGCGGTAATGCGAGATCGCGTAGCGGATGCCGCTTGCCGAGCTATGCCTCTGTTGCGACTGCATCAACCACTTAGCGGGATCGAGGAGTGGGAAGAAGGCGTCGCCCTCAGGCTCGAGATCGATCTCGGTGATGATCGCCTGATCTGCCTGGTCGAGTATGGCGCGATAGATCTCCCCGCCCCCGGCAATAAAGACACGGGGAACATCGCCTGCGAGCGTGATCGCCTCATCGATTGAGGCCGCATACTCGCAGCCTGGGCTCGTCCAGGATCGATCACGGGTGAGCACGATGGTGCGACGCCCTGGGAGCGGCCGGCCGATGGACTCGAAGGTTTTCCTGCCCATCACCAGCACATGACCCAGGGTGGCTGCTTTGAAATGCTGAAGATCTTCAGGCAACCGCCAGGGCAGGGTGTTGTTCAGACCGATCACACCATTGGCGGCGCGGGCCACGATGACGGTGATCAGGGGGCGCGGCGCCACCGCGCGGACGCCCCGTGTCATACGGCGACCGGGGCCTTGATGTGTGGATGCGACTGGTAGCCGGAGATCTCGAAGTCTTCAAACCGGTAATCGAAGATGGAATCCGGGCGGCGCAGAAGGGTGAGGTGTGGCAGCGGGAATGGCTCACGCGCGAGCTGCATGCGGGCCTGTTCGAGATGGTTGAGATAAAGATGACAGTCGCCGCCCGTCCAGATGAAATCGCCGGGTTGCAGATCGCACTGCTGCGCGACCATGTGGGTGAGGAGCGCATACGATGCAATGTTGAACGGGACACCCAAAAAAATATCGGCGCTACGCTGATACATCTGGCACGACAACCTCCCGCCCGCCACATGAAACTGGAAGAACGCGAGGCAGGGCGCCAGCGCCATTCGTGGCAGGTCGGCG
>SYIM01000278.1 GCA_005798775.1 Burkholderiales bacterium | reverse complement strand
CAGCTCTCGAGAGGTCCCAGCTCTCGAGAGGTCCCAGCTCTGGAGAGGTCCCAGCCCCGAGAAGCCCAGCCACTGCCCGTTCGCGAGGAACCGTCCATGAAAATCTGCAACACACGACGCCGATGGCTGGGCGCCCTTGCTGGGGTCAGCACAGCCATCGGTGCGCCCGCGGTCTACGCACAATCCGGCACCGGGTGGCCGCAGCGCCCGGTACGGCTGGTGGTGGCGTTCGCGCCAGGCGGCCCCGCCGATATCGTCGGCCGCATTCTGGCGCAGTCGCTCCAGGGTGCGCTCAATCAGAGTGTGGTGGTCGAGAACCGAGCGGGCGCAGGCGGCAATATTGCCTCGCGCTACGTGGCGCGTGAACCCGCAGACGGCTACACGCTGTTGGTGAACACCTCGTCGATGGCGGTCAATCAAACCCTGTTTCGTGACCCCGGCTACGACCTGCTGAGCGATGTGACAGCCATCGGGCTGATAGCCGCCTCACCCAACATTCTTGTGGTGCCGGTGTCGGAGCCAGCCAACAACCTGCGTGAGTTTTTTGCGCGCTACAAGGGCCGCGCACTTTCCTATGGGTCGGCAGGCATTGGAAGCACGCCGCACCTCACAGGCGACCATGTCCTGCGAGTCCTGGGCGGGCTCGACGCGGTGCATGTGCCCTACCAGGGCGCAGCCCCGGCGCTCACCGCCGCCATCGCCGGGCAGGTTGAGGTCTCCAGCATCGCGCTGCCCCCCGCTGTTCCGCAGATCAAGGCGGGGAAGGTCAAGGCGCTTGCGGTCACCAGCCTGAAGCGACTCGAGTCGCTCCCCGATGTGCCCACGGTCGCCGAAGCGGGCTTCCCCGATTTCGAGGACTACACCTGGGTAGGGCTCTTCGGACCGCCCCGCCTGCCTACGGACATCGTTGACAGGCTCAATGCCAGTATCGGTCACATGGTGCGGCAACCCGAGCTGCGCGAGCGACTTGCGGCAGCTGGCATGGAGCCCCTGCCCGGCACACCCGCCGAATTCACCGCGTATCTGCGCCGCGAGGTCACGAAGTGGCGCAACATCGTCAAGCAGACCGGAGTCACCCCGCAATGAGCGAGTCGTCCAATCTTCCAAAAGGTCATGTCCGCCGGATCGTCACCGGCCACGACAAGCACGGTCGATCGTTTATGACCGAAGACCGGCCTGCACCCAGCGTGCACACCAACCCCAAGCGCGTGGGCTATGTGATGACACAGCTCTGGATCACCGACGACACCCCCGCCGCGATCGACAATGGCCCCGACCCCACGCTGCGTCCGGTCAAGCTCGAGCCCCCGCCGCGTGGCAGCGTGGTGCGCATCATCGAGTTCGGACCCGAAGGCGACTGGATCCGGAATATCGATGCTTCGGGCACCCGCGAAGCCTGGAACGCGCTTGGCACTGCCACCGCCTCGACCAACACCGAGGGCAAGGCGAAGCACCCCTTCATGCATCGCACCGAAAGCGTGGACTACGCGCTGGTGCTCGACGGCGAGATCACGCTCGTGCTCGATAATGAGGAGGTGCTCATGAAAAAGGGCGATTTTCTGGTCGAACGCGGCACCAACCACGCCTGGGCCAATCGCTCGGGCAAACCCTGTCGCATGTTGTTCGTGCTGATAGGCGGCGGCTTCGACCCCGAGATCAGCCGGCACTTTGGCAGCATCGAACACTGACGCGATCCGCACCGTCCCGCGAGGAATCACCATGACCAGTATGTCCCGTAGCCTCTTCACCCTGATAGCACTGGCTATCGCCGCGTTGCCCGCCCTGGCGCAGGCACAGTCGGCGGCTTGGCCCAGTCGACCGATCCGCTACATCGTGCCGTTTCCGCCCGGCGGCAGCGCCGACGCCATTTCCCGCCTGCTTGCTGCGGAAATGTCGCGCACCTTCAGTCAGCAGGTGGTGGTCGAAAATCGCCCCGGCGCTGGCGCCACCATCGGCGTGGACCAGGCAGTGAAGGCGGTACCCGACGGCCACACCATCTTCCTCGCCCCAGCTGGCGCGATGGCGATCAACCTGTCGCTCATGCCGAAACTGCCCTATGACCCGCTGAAAGATGTTCAGCCCATCTCGCTTCTCGCGCTGATTCCGATGATAGCGGCCGTGCCTGGCGATAGCGCTGCGCGTTCGGTGGCCGACTTTGTCGCCCAGGCCCGCGCCAAACCGGGCGCCCTGTCCTACGGGTCGGCGGGTAACGGCACCGCCATGCACCTGTCTGGCGAAATGTTTCAGCAGATGACCGGTACGCGGCTTGCGCATGTGCCCTACAAGGGCAGCGGCCCTGCGGTCACCGATCTCCTTACCGGCGCAATTCCGATCGCATTCGTGGACTTGTCATCGGCGCTCCCCCACATCCGCGCGGGTAAGGTCCGTGGCCTCGCCACACTCGGTGCGCAGCGCACGCTCAGCGCTCCGGAGTTGCCCACCATGGCTGAGCAGGGCGTGGCGGGCTATGACGCGGTCGGCTGGTTCGGGCTCGCTGGACCGATCGGCATGCCCGCCGAGATCGTCGAGCGGTTTGCCACCGAAGTGGGTCGCGTCATGCGCCTGCCCGATGTGCGCGAAAAATCGCTTGCCCTGGGCGCCGAGCCTGCAGCGGGAACCCCGGCACAGTTTGCAGCGTTCATCCGTGCCGAAATCCCAAAGTGGGCCGCCGTGGTGAAATCGGGCAACGTGAAGGTCGACTGACCTCACACGCTGGGCACTTCCGGCAGGTAGCAGCCCGATGAACGATACCCTGCTCCTGATTCTGGTCTATGCGGCGTTTCTCGCGCTGACGCTGTTCTTCAGGGGGCGGGTGCTGCAGGGCCGCTGGTGGTTCCTGCTGAGGAGTTTTCTGCCGAACTGGCGCTTCTATCACAGGGTGGGTGCGCTCCCCATCATGGTGGTGCGAAGCTGCGGCGCTGATGGTCATTGGACAGACTGGGGGGGAGGTGTGCCGCGAGCGCGCCGATCGCTCAGCCAGCTGGTCCACAACCCAGGTAATAATCGGCTACTGCTCGACCAGAGCCTGACCGAGCACCTCTACGCTGATTTGCGAGACCTGTCGGACCCGGAATCGTTGACCAGCCTGGTGAGCTACCGGCTGGCCTGTGAGTTGGCTCGATTGCGCGCTTTGTCTGACCTACCCACGGCGGTCCGACTGCAGTTTGAGATCCGGCTGATTCCACCCTACGGGGTTGCGAGCGCTGATACCGCAGTCCTGACGTCGCCCGTCCTTGCCACCGCAGCGCGAGAGACCCCGGATCCATGATGCTGACGATCGGGCAGGCGCTTGATGCGCTGCTTTGGCTGACTGCGATCAGCGTCCTGATTCAGTGCGCAGAGGGGCTGCGTCTTCAGGCGGGCGGTTCGACGCTTGCACCCTGGCCCTGGTCGGTTCAGCGCGATGACCTGGCGGGCAGCGCACACGCGATTCGACTGCTGTTCGACTGGCTCTATCGTCCAGCGGTCCATCGTACACATCTGACGCTTCACGCGCTCGCAGCGGCAAGTCTCCCGGTGTGGGGGCCGACCCTCCCCGCGGCCCTCTTCCTGCTCGCCAGCCAGGTCATGATTTCGATACGCTTTCGCGGCGCCTTCAACGGTGGCTCCGACTTCATGACGCTGGTCGTGCTCTTGGGCATTGCAGTGGGTACCGTCGCCACACCCTGGGTCGGGGCACCACTCGCCTGGCAAGCCGGGTTGTGGGTCATCAGCATTCAGGCGCTCAGCTCGTATTTCCTCTCCGGGACGGTGAAACTGCGCTACGCGGGCTGGCGCGATGGCCGCGCGCTGCCAGCGCTGCTCGATGGCGGCATTTACGGCCCCCTTCCCACCAACAGCATGTTGCGAAGCCGGCCGGTGGCCGTCGCCTGCTCCTGGACTTTCATTGTCTGGGAGGCCGCTTTTCCGCTTGCCATGATCGACCCGCGCATCACCGCACTCTGGTGCGCGATCGGCGCAGTCTTCCACTTTCTGGTGTGGTGGTTCTTCGGACTGAACCGGTTCTTCTGGGCCTGGCTCGCCACGTTTCCGGCGCTAATCGGGTGTGCGACGATGATTCAGGGTTGAGTCCCCTCAAAACCGCTTCATCGCCTCCACAACCCTTGCCCTGAACGCCGCGAGCGACTGCTCGGTTGCCACATTCATATGGTAATGCGCGTGATATTCGGTACGTACGCCCGGCCCAGTGAGTCTCGGCAGGTAGCGCGTGATGATGCGTCGCGGGGGATCGCCCATGTAGATCGCCATCCAGCGCGGACGACCATAGGTGGTGATGCCTGCGATGCGACGAATATTGGTGAGCGCCGGACGCACATTGGCCGGATCGCTGATGTCAAAGGCCACGCCCGGCATGAGTACCCGGTCGAAGAAGCCCTTCAGCATGGCGGGGGGTCCGAACGTCCACACCGGGAAGCACAGCACCAAGGCCTCGGCGCGACGCAACCGCTCAACATAGCCGCGGACGGGCTCGATATTGGAAGGCTCCTCGTGATAGCCCAGCCGCTCCTCGCGGGACATGACCGGATTGAAGCCTTCAGCGTAGAGATCGCAGTCATCCACCTCGTGCCCGGCAGCGCGAAGCGTTGCCACCACATCCGTGTGAAGCGAGGCATGAAAACTGGTTTCCACCGGATGACAGAAGAGCACCATCACCCGCATGACCGCATTTCCCTCAGGCGCCGGCGTGGATTTCCTGCTCGCCGTGGCGAGCGAGGAGTTCCATCAACTGTTTGCGGACCAGCACGTCCGGGCGGTCACTGTCCATTGAAAACTCAACGCCGCGACGCCGCGTATCGACTGGCTCGTCCGGGTCAGTGGCCTCCAGCATTTCGCGGTCTTCGGCCGTGATCTGCCGGTCAAACACCACAAGCATCGCCTCGGCACAGTCGGCCTCGATGTCATTCCGAAACAGCCACGGGACGAGCTGCATACGGCGGTCATCGATTGGCGTAAAGCAGTTGATGATTACGTGCCGCACGCCACTCGGATATTCAATTTCAAGCCGGCGCGAAAAAGGCAGAGCATAAGCATCGCGCATCAGGCGCGTGGTGACGGGCTCGGTGGTGCCGCTCACCGTGTGAAACGCGGGCGGGTTGACCGCATCAATCAGCGTTTCAGCGTAAAAGCCGCTCTCGCGCTCCACCGCTTCATAACGGCTCGGGCGCGGCTGAGCTGCCTCGCCAAAGGTGGCGCGATGCACGAAGCTGAAATGGGCGTTGTTGCAACTGTTCTCGAGCGCACGCAGCGGGCTGGTTGCCCAGGTTTCAAAGCGCCAGCCATGGCAGCCACATTCGAGGACGCCACCATCGCAGCGCCCTTTGGAGAGCCGCGCGGTGCGGTGGCAACAGCGATCTTTGAACGCGACCAGCTGCCCCGCTGCATCGAGGAACAGCACGATCGGTTCGCCCAACAGCGTGAACGGGACCGGCTGCCGATCGCGCAGCGTGCTCCTGGGCACCACCGCGTGCCAGAACTTTCTGAAGACGCGCCGCTGCGAGGTGAGCATGAGCCGTTCCCGGCGGCAGCGCTTAGAACGACGGCAAGGTGGACAGCGAGATGCGCCCGCTCGCGGCATCGGCCATGATCGACTCACGCTGGTCCCAGCCCCGGAGCTTGCCGGGATTGAGGAGCCCGGAGGGATCGAACCGCATCTTAGTGGCCACGATGTCGGGGTTCACCTGCCCCTGTTTGCCGTCCTCAACAATGTACACATGGGGGTTCGCGATATAAACACCGTGCTCGCGGTGAATCTGCATGATTTCATTGAGCCGCTCTTCGGTGGTGAAGCGAACCAACTGCAGCCCCGAGCAGTTCATCGCGCCCTCTTTGGTGCGGATGAATTCCAGATGCACCAGCACCTCGTCACCCAGCTTCTGGCGCAACGCTTTGGCCTGGTGCACGTGACGCGAAGGATCGAATCCGCTCTGAATGTAAGTGAGCCCCTTGTCCACCTTGAGCGCATGCAGCGTGGTGTGATTCCAGGTGTATTCAACGATGGTGCGATTACTTTTTTTGACCTCTTGAGCGGTTTTTCGATAGGTGATCGATCCGCCAAACTGCCCCAGCACCTGCAGCATGCCGGGCTCGGAAAATTCGGCCACCAACATCAGAATAGCGTGCGAGCCGGGCTTCATCTGGCCGGCAAGCTGAGGCACTGCGCGCATCAAAATCTCGGGAATGGGATCAGCCAGCAGCGTGACGCTTTTTTTCACGATCCCTGGCGATACTGCAAGCGCCTGACCAAACTCAATCGCCGCATCAAAGCTGTCAAAGCATGCGATCGCCTCGAGCCAGGGGTGGGCGGGAGCCAATCCCACTTCGAGTTCAAGCACCAGACCGTTGGTGCCATAGACATGGTGCAGCAGCAGGGCCTCAGGGGCCCGCACCTCCACGGCGCGCGGTTCGGGCTCGATGGTCATCGCACGCACGCCAAAGACGTTACCGGTGGAGGCCAGCGGCCCGTAATTGACCGAGCCCACGCCACCAAAGCCGCCGCCGTAGAGGCCGCCCAGCGTCGCACTGCGAAAGGTGCTGGGCACGCAGCGCAGCTCCCAACCCATTCCGCCGCCTTCCGCAGTCTGAGTCTGCCGGTCAAGCTCCATCATGCGGATGCCGGCTTGCGCACGCGCCACACCGGGCTTGTGCCAGAGCAGCTTGTTGTAGGCCGACAGATCAAGAATGACGCCGCCATGGAGCGGCATGCATTGCCCGTAGTTGCCGGTGCCACTGCCGCGTACCGTGATCGGTACGCCAGACCGTGCACATGCACCCACCACGGCACAGATTTCATCCTCGGTGCGGGGGCGCGCCACAGCATCGGCACGCAGATGGTCAAGCTGGCGCTTGAGCACAGGGCTGAACCAGTAAAAGTCCTGGCTCAGGCGCTCCACCCGCGCATCAGTGATCCACTCGATCGCGCTCAGCTGCGAGGCCATCTCAGCGGTGTGCGCCCGGACGCGCGAAACATCGAAACTTGCACTCATGCGGAACAGGTCCTGTCGACAAATGCCTGCGCCTCACGGCGCAGATGAGAAAGATCAAGGCCGGGAATGGCGCCGTTTTCCACCACCACCCTGCCCTGCACCAGAACGGCCTTGAGCGACGGCTGCCCGCCGCATACCACCGGCCCCGAGGCCGGATCGTGCATACCGAAATAGCGGGGATGGTCGAGGTCATAAAGAACCAGGTCAGCCGCCATGCCCACCGCGATTGAGCCAACGCCATCCAGCCCCAGCACGCGAGCGCCGCCCACGGTACCGAGATGCACCACATCCTCAGCGGTCATGGCCCCGGCATGGCCACCGGGTTGCATTACCCGGGCGCTGTGCGCGCGCGGATCGGGCCGCTCGCCGCTGCGCGGATCAGCGCGGTGGACTAACCAGCAGGCATGCGCCTCGTTGATCATATCGGCGGCCTCATTGGAGGCTGCGCCATCGACTGCCAGGCCAATGGGCACACCAGCCGCCATGGCCTCCGGGATACGCGCAATGCCCGAACCCAGCCGCGCGTTGCTCTGCGGGCAATGCGCGATGCCGGTGCCAGTGCTGGCGCACATGGCAATCTCGTCATCAGACAGATGCACCATGTGCGCAAACCACACGTCGCTGCCCACCCACTCGTGCTCGGCCACGAACTGCATGGGCGTACAACCGTGCATGTCCCGCGCCCAACGCACGTAGTCAAAGCTCTCTGATAGATGGCTGTGCAGCCGGATGCCCAGCGCGCGGGCAGCGTGCGCCATCTCGCGCAACTGATCGGGCGAGCAGCTCCAGGACGGTGTTGTGATCGCACTCACCACGCGCCGCATCGACGTGGGCGAGGCGTCATGAAAGTTGTTTACATCCCGTTCAACCGAGGCCAGAAAACCATCCAGTGTTTCAGGACTCACCTGGGGTGGCGCATTGGCATCGGTCAACGCGCGCGACAAGGTTTGACCGCCCCGGCAAAGCACCATTCGAACGCCCAGCTTCTCTGCCTCTTCGAACACCGCGCGTGAGGCATCGAACGGCATACCTGGCCAGTAGTGGTACTGATGGTCGGCGACGGTGGTGCAACCCGAGAGAAGCAATTCCACCAGGCCAATGCGGGCGGCAAGCCTGAGCGACTCCTCGGCATCGAAAAATCGGCGATAAGGCACGGGCACCGCACCCAGCCAGGGTACGAGCGCGAGGTTGATGCCTGCAGGAATGCCCTTCAACAGACTTTGAAAGAGGTGGTGATGGGTGTTGACCCAGCCCGGATACACCACACAGCCCGAGGCTTCGATGATGCGCTCACCCGGCTCGGGCCGGAGTGACCCGGTTGCAAAGATCAGGCCATTTCTGACACGCACATCGGTACCGGCGCCTGCGCGCATGGCATCACCCGCGAGCCCCGTCCAGAGCGCATCCGCACCGCGGATCAGAAGATTACTCATAAGACGTCTCGCTTTCGTGCCAACCGCCCAGCGCCCAGCGCGACAGCACTGACATCAGGACAAAAAGCAGCACCCCCGCTACGGTAATGAGGACCAGTGCCGCGAACATTCGTGGAATGTTCAGCTGATAACCCGCCTGCAGGATCTGGTAGGCCAACCCCGTTCCTGTACCGCCGGTGCCAGCGACAAATTCGGCAACCACCGCACCGATGAGCGCCAGCCCGGAGCTGATCCGCAAGCCACCGAAAAAATACGGCAGTGCCGAAGGCACGCGAAGGCGAAACAGCAACTGCATGCGGCTTGCGCGGTTCATGCGGAAATAGGCCAGCCGCCCAGGGTTGACGCTGCGCAGTCCCAGCGTGGGGTTGGAGATGAGGGGAAAGAGCGCCACCAGCGTGGCGCAGATCACGAGCGACGCCAGCGGGTCCTTCACCCAGATGATGATGAGTGGCGCAATCGCTACGATGGGCGTGACCTGTAGCAGCACAGCGTAGGGGAAAAAAGCGGTTTCAATCGTGCGGCTCTGGACAAACGTCGCCGCCACCACGACCCCTAACACCACCGCTGCGATGAACGAGAATAGCGTAATACGGAGCGTGTTGTAGAGCGCGCCGAAGAGGAGGTTGGCGTCTGCCACCAGGGTTTGCGCGACCCGGGTGGGAGACGGCACCAGAAACACCGGAATCTCTAACGCCACCACCAGCCCCTGCCAGAGGCCGATCAGCACCACCGCAACAATGAGGGGATACACAACGCGCGCAGCTGAATTACTCATGCGAGCGCCTCGTCTTCCAGCGCCCCGCTCGCGCGAAGCAGGCAATCCTGCAACTGCTTGGCGTAGGTGGCAAACCGGAGCGACACCCGAAAGTCGGCGTTACGCGGATAAGGCTCGTCAATGATCACCTCTTCGATAATTCGCCCCGGCCTCGCGGCCATCACAATGACGCGATTAGACAGATAGACCGCTTCGGTAATGGAGTGCGTCACGAAGATCACCGTAAGACCATTGGCCTGCCAGAGATCGAGCAGATCGCTGTCCAGCCGATTACGGGTGATTTCATCCAGGGCACCGAACGGCTCGTCCATGAGTAACAGCGTAGGTTCGGTCACCAGACCGCGCGCGATCGATACTCGCATCTGCATGCCGCCGGAGAGCTGACGCGGCAGATTGTCTTCAAAGCGCTCGAGCCCCACCATTTTGAGCGCCTGCCTGACCCGCGGTTCGGACTGCGCTTTGGGCACCTTGGCAAGATCCATCGGCAGACGCACGTTGCCAAGCACGCTCGCCCAGGGCATCAAGGTGGCTTCCTGGAACACGAAGCTCAGCCTGTGCCCCGAGCTTTCCACCAGATCGACCGGCTTTCGCCAGAGCAACAACCGACCGTCCGACGGTTCGAGGAGCCCCGCCACCATTTTCAGCAAGGTGCTCTTGCCACATCCGGACGGACCCAGCAGGGTGACGAACTCTCCCTCGCGCACGGTGAGGTTAACCGGCAGGAGCGCCTGTGTGCCGTTGGGATAGGTTTTTTCGACCGAGAGCACTTCGACCGCGGGCACCTGCGCGCCCGCGGTTGCTGCTGCGTCACGACCCGTGTTCAGGGCATCACCTTCAGGTCGCGGACGAACTCGGTGGTGTAGGTACGTGCGAGCGACACCTTCGCCGGATCGAGAAGCTTCATCTCGACCATCATGTCGTAGGTTTTCTTCATCCGATCGTCGGTAATCACGCCAATGCCCAGTTTGGCTGCGTCGCCGCCCATCACCATGCCCGAGGACTTGAGCAGGGTGATGCCGTTGGCAAGTTTGTCGTCGGTCATGTTGGGATTGTCTTTCTTGATGGCTGCGTTGGCGGCCGACGGATCACCCTGAAGGTAGTCCTTCCAGCCCTGCATGGTGGCGCGCACAAACGCTGCCACTGCCTTGGGCCGTTGCTTGACGGTTTTCTCCATGCATACGATGGTGGTCGAGTACGGGGGCCATCCATGATCAGAGAGCAGGAACACGTTGGGCTTGAATTTCGCCTGCTGCTCGATCGCGAAGGGCTCACTGGTCATGTAACCCTGCTGCACCACGTTTTTATCGGCGATGAACGGCTGGACGTTGAAGGTGTAAGGGCGTACCTGCGAGTCCTGCAGCTTGTAGGCGGCTTTGAGCCACGGCCAGTAGGAATTTTGCGCACCCGTGGAGATGAGGATGGTCTTGCCGGGCAGATCCTCCATCTTGTTGACCACGCCCGGATGCCCGATCAGCACCTGCGGATCCTTCTGGAACGATGCGGCCACGGTCATTGAACTGATGCCGTTCTCCCAGCCCTTCATGGTGGAAACGTCATAGCCCATGTAGCAATCGATCTGGCCGGCTGCGAGGAGCTGCATGCCGTTGATCTGCGGACCGCCCATGCGAATGGCGGCGTCGAGACCTTCCTTCTTGTAGAGGCCCGACACCAGCGCCTGGTAGTACCCGCCGTGCTCGGCCTGCGAATACCAGTTGGTCATGTAGGTAAATTTTTCCTGGGCAAATGCGCCCGGGACAGCGGCCACCGCGAACGCGGCACAGACAAGTGAACGAAGCTTCATGTTGGGACTCCATGACGGATTGAGGAAATCAACAACCACTCGGCCAACGCGCCAAGGCGCGCACTATGCAGCAAATTCGATGCCACCAGCAGGATGCTGGCAACGCCAGCGAGAAGATTGGAACGGCCTCGCATTCAACTCCCCAGCACATCGCCGGTTTGGTGCGCCCTGCCCCAAGTTTGGGCATCGCGCTTGGGCCAACGCATCTGGTGCAACTCGGTGATGCCGCGCGCCCAACTTTCGGCCAGTGAATCAAGAATAGCGTGCCCCTGTTCGGGAGTCGCGGGCATCGGATCACCGATCACGCCCGTTTCACCAAAATCCCGCGCAGTCCAGGCTGCGGCAGGCCGCCCGTCCGCTGACAGCGTCGGGCACGGGAACTCGGGCGGATAGTTAGCGACTGCACGCGACATCTGCACCGTGTCAGGCGCAAGCGCCATGATGATGGCGGTCTCGGCGTGCCCCGCATGCATCGCAAGCTTGCGCTCCTTCTCAGACAGATAACGCCCGGCGACGTTGGCGACACGCCAGGTGAAATGCGGCACCACAACGAAGTCGCCATGGCGAAGACGAAGTTCGCGCGCAGCCATTTCCATGATCTGCGGCTGGCCGCCATGCCCGTTGACGATCAGCAGCTTGCGAAACCCCGAGCGATATACCGATTCGCCCACCTCGGTGATGGTGGCAAGCAGCGTTGATCCTTCCAGCGTGACGGTGCCGGGGAAGTGGAGATGCTCGACGCTTTTGCCGTAAGTGATGGGCGGCAGGCCGAACGCTGGCACTGAATCGGGAAGGCGCGCGAGGGCATGCCCCACCACACCGGCGGCAATGATGGTATCGACCGCGCAGGGAAGATGCGGGCCGTGCTGCTCGATGCTACCTGCAGGCAGCACGATGACCGTGTTTTCCTTGTCAGGAAGCGCGGCAATGTCAGTCCAGGCGAGATAGGGCAGATAACGCGTCGCGGGGCAGTAGCCATGCAGCATGGGTTGCTCAATCAAAAAGGTGTGGCGTGATGGGGCATGTCAGCCGGGGGTACCGATCGGTCCGCGGCGGGCGCGGTCGAGCGGCACCCAGGCCGTGGCTTCAACCTCGATCAGGATGTCGGCGGTGGGCAGCATTTCGCTCACTTCCACCACCGTGGAGGCAGGCGGATCGCCCGGGAAGAAGAGCTTGCGCACCCGGCTGTAAAGCGGGAAATGGTCGAGGTTCCGGAAATACTGGACCAGCCGCACCACATCAGCCATGGAGCCGCCCGCATCTTCAACGGTGGCTCGAATGCGATCGAGCACAAACCAGGTTTGGGCAAGCACCGGGCCTTCCTTGGCATCGGTTGAGAATTCGCCGGTTTGTCCGATGAGTGCTCGCGCGGCCGGCGGAATATCTGCGTAACCGCGCACGATCGTGCCGGCCGAGGGTTCCACGGCGATCACGCCCGAAAGAAGGACCAGATCGCCCGCCCGTCGCCACGCGGCATAGCGTGCGAGCGGCTGGGCGGTGCGGGGGTCGGGCGCGGACATGGCCTGGTCTCCTTAAAGGGTTCCGCCGGGAATACCGAGTACGCGTTCATCCCAGGCGCGCACCTTCCCCGGATTCATCAGCCCCAGGGGGTCAGCCTGGCGCTTGAAGGCGAGCTGCAATTCATCGACCTGCTTCATGCCGCCGTCTTCAAGCACCCAGGTGTGGGGGTCAAAAATCAGGCAGCCGTCGGCCTCGAAGGAGGCGATCAGATCACGCAACTGTGACTCGTCCAAATAGCGTACCAGCGGCAGCGCAAAAACCGTCAGCGCCCCACCCGCCTGACTGAATTCGTGGTGCATCAGCACCTCATCGCCGAAGCGTTCGCACTGCGCCGCCACCAGGCTGGGATCAAACGGCACCGGATAGGCCACCTGAAGGTAGGTGACGCCGCGATCGGTCTTGAGCGCCTGCAGTGTGGTGTGGTTGTAGGCGCACTCGGTGGCCGGGGGCAGACCCGCGGCGATCAGTTCGGATTCGGTCCCGCGCACCGCAAGCCAGCCCCCTGCCGCCCGCACGCAGGCTTCGAACATGCCAAGCGATGATGGCGCCACCTGGGCAAAGATCGCATCCTGGTCCTGCAACCGTTCGCGCAGCCCGTCGTAGTAGGGCGTGATGCGCCGCTCCACGATGGACAGCTGAAACACGTCAAGCGAGCCGCTTGCGGTCTGACAGACGCGCTGACCGATGTCGAGCGCACACTGCAGGGCAGCCGGGTAATCGGGAAACAGGGCAATCACATGCTGCCAGTCCACCGCCCCGGTGAGCGCAATATCAACGGTCACGAGAATGCCGTTGGTGCCGTAGGCGTGATGCGCCTTCTGAATATCGGCGCCACGTAATTCGACCAGCCGGGGCGGGTCTTCCAGCGTCACCACCTGCAATGCCCGCACATTGCCGGGGTCGGCCAGGATGCCGTGACGGATCGAGCCGATCCCAGAGTGGCCGCCTGCGATGAAGCCGCCCAGCGTGGCAATCCGTTCCGTACTGGGCCACATCCGGAGCTGCTGGCCAGTTTTGCGCGCCGCCTCGTTCAGGTCGAACATGACAATGCCCGCCTCGACGCGCGCCCAGCCATCGGCCAGTTCCAGCACGCGGTTCAGGCCCGACATGTCGAGGCTCACACCGCCGTGGAGCGGAACGCACTGGCCGTAGTTCCCCGTGCCCGCCCCGCGAACCGTCAGGGGCACGCGATGCTGCACGCAGGCCGCTGCCACCCGGAGCACCTCTTCCACGCTGCGCGGCCGCACTACAAGATCGGGAAGGCGCCCGGCCAGCGCGGCAGCGAGCACCGGGCTGTACCAGTGAAAATCGGCGGCGGCGCGCTCGCGGGTCGGACCGGAACGGTCGCAGTCAAGGCCCTCGAGGGCCCCCTGCAGAGCGAGCAGATCCGTGGGCTCACCCGGCCGATAGGGCGCGGAGGAGCGAGCGGGTGACTCGAAAACCGGGTTCTCGGGTGATGACATCAGCATCCGCATAAACGATGGAAGAGGGTGGACGGATTGTGCGCAAACTGGCTTGACCCTGCCCCGAATCCCCCACGCCGTCCTCAGACCCTTGACAGAGGCCCCGGTTCGCTGGGTCAAAGCGCCCCATGAATGCGCCCCGTCTCCGACCTGTCGTTGATGCCCACCACCATCTTTGGCGCCGCGCCGATCCAGCGTGGCTGGACGGTCCGCCCGTGCCAAGAATCTTTGGTGGCGACGAATCCATTCGCCGCGATTACCTGGCGGCCGGATCAAGCGGGCTTTCCGCACGCGATCGTGGGCGGCGCCAACCTCGCCGATCCGAAGGTGGCCGATTTGCTGAATGCCCAGATGAAGAGCCCGCTTCTGCGCGGCATCCGTCAGCAGGTCCGCTGGCATGCAAACCCGAAGTATTGCTTCGCGACGCGCCCGGACTGGGTGCGCGGCCCAGCATGGCGTCGGGGGCTTGCCGAAGGTCGGGATCGCGGACTGGTGTTCGAGCTGCAGGTGTTTCCCAGCCAGATGCAGAACGCAGCCGACCTCGCCCGGGGGTTTCCGAACCTGCAGATTGTCCTGCTCCACGCGGGCATGCTGACCGACTGCGAACCCGGGACGCTCGCTGCCTGGCGCTCGGGCGTTCAGGCGCTGGCCGCCTGCCCGAACGTGAGCTCCAAGCTGTCAGCGCTCAGCACCTTCGCGCGCCGCTGCACCGCCGACATCTGGCAGCCGATCGTCACCGAGGCGCTCAATTGGTTTGGTGCCGATCGCTGCATGTTCAGGAGTAACTTTCCGGTTGAGAAACTCTGAACCGATTACCGTTCGTTATTTAATATGTTCCGGCAGTGCATGAGCGACCGGTCGCTTGCCGAGCAGCGCGCGGTTCTGTACGACACCGCCCGCCGGATTTACCGGCTGCCGCAGTAGGCGGCCTCCGCCGAGCAGACTTCGGAACGGTGAGTCCGGCTGGCGGGCCTGTCAGGCTTGCCCCATCAGCCGATAGCGGTGTAGGGTTTCCGTCAGCTCCTTTTCGGACCCCAACACGATGTCCAGCTATCAGCCCGAAGGTGTCATTCCCGCCGTTCTACTGCCGTTCTTCGATGATTTCTCGATCGACGAAGCCAACTACCGCGCTCACATCCGCGACGTGGCCTCGGTGCCCGGCGTCACCGCCATCACCACCAACGCCCATGCGTCGGAGGTGGCGAGTTGCACGGTTGACGAACAGCGCCGTATCCTCGATATCACCGTGGAGGAAATGGCGGGGCGTACCCATGTGGTCCAGGGTATCTACGCCGAGGGTAGCTTCGAGGCGCAACGCATCGCGAAAATGGCGCACGCCGTCGGCGCATCGGCGCTTCTGGTTTTTCCGTCGGGGATATACACCTTCGGCCAGCGGCCCGAAATGGCGGTCGAGCACTTCCGGCGGATCGCCGAGGTCACCGACCTGCCGCTGATTGCCTTCCAATATCCGCTTTCGGGCGGCCAGGGCTACCCGCTGCCCACCCTTCTGAAAATCATTGAACAGGTACCTACCGTCAGGGCGATAAAAGACTGGTCGGCGAATCCGCAATTGCATGAGCGACAGGTTCGGGTGCTGCAGTCGCGCGCCCGGCCGGTCAATGTGCTCACCACGCACAGCGCCTGGCTGTTCAGCTCGCTGGTGCTGGGCTGCAAAGGCCTCTTGTCCGGCAGCGGGTCGGTGATTGCTGATCTTCAGGCGCAGCTCTTTCGCGCCGTTCAGTCGGGAGATCTGGCGCTTGCCCGCCAGATCAGCGACCGGATCTTCCCCACCGCCGAAGTGTTCTACAGCGAGCCCTGGGTTGACATGCACAATCGCATGAAGGAGGCGCTCGTCATGCTCGGCAAGCTTCCTCGGGCGGTGGTGCGTCCGCCCCTCATGAAACTGCCGCAGTCCGAGCTCGACCGGATCCGTCGAGCGCTGCAGCTCGCCGGGCTGCTCAAGTAATCCCAGGCGGGGTGGGTGGACCCAACCCCGTGTCACTGGCATGTCGTAAACAGACTGGAAAAAAGACACCCCAAACCAAGGAGGAGACCATGAACATCAAGCTCAAAACCTGCGCCTCGGCGATCGCGCTCGCCGCGGCGGCGCTGTGTGCGGCGCCCGCGGCTGCGCAGAGTCCACGGCCGATCAAGATCGGTTTCGTCACCGAACTGACTGGCCCCTGGACTTTCTTTGGCACCAGCTGCGTGGCAGGGCTGAAATTCGCCACCGATGAAATCAACAAAGCGGGCGGTGTACTCGGCCGGCCGCTCGAGTTCATCGTGACCGACAATCAGACCAAGTCTGATCAGGCACTGGCCGCCTCGCGCAACCTCGACATCAACGATAAGGTGCTGGCGCTTAGCGGCCCGACCAGCTCCGACGTGGCACTCGCCATGTACGGCTACGCCGAGCAGCAGAAGATTCCCTTCCTCGTGCCGGTCGCGGCCTTCCCGCAGCTCACCAAGCCCGGCACACGCTACACCTTCCGTATCGAGCCCGATGCAGCCGGCTGGGGTTATGCCATGGCCAAATACATCGAGCAGGTAAGGCCGGGCGCGAAGGTTGCGCTCATGCATTCGGACGCCGCGCTCATGCGCGCCATCATGGCGGGCTTTCGCTATCAGGCGCCGCGCTCGAAGCTCAATATCGTGGCCGACATCATGTTCCCACAGGGTTCGAGCGACGCCACCGTGCAGGCTGCGCAAGTACGGGCGGCAACACCTGACTACGTGATCGTGAGCGGCGCAGGCGCCTTCGATAACGTGATCACCAATCAGTTGCTCGACCTCGGCATCAAGCCGCAGCAGATCATCCATCCCTTCGGCATCACCACGCAGGTGTTCGGCTGGGGGCAGCGCAGCGTAGGATCGATTTACGGAACCTTCTTTGATGTCGGACTGGACTCGCTCACGCCCGACGGCAAGGACTTCATCGCGCGCTTTGATGCGGCCAACAACCGCCCGCCGTCCTACGTGGAGAACTACTGCTACGTGACGCCTTACATCTTCAAGGAGGCGATCGAGGCGGCGGGCACTGCCGACGACCGCGAGAAGCTGCGTAATGCCATTTCCGCCCTCAACACCAAGGAGCGGACCAGTGGCGTGCCGATCGTGTTCGACAAGAATGGTGCACGCAAGGAATACATGTACTTCCAGGAAATCGTCTCGGTGAACGGCAAGCGCAACTATCAGTCCAAGCAGCGCTTCTACATCGAGTGGGATCCGGAAGTGATCCCGGTGTATGACCTGGTGAAGTGAGCACGCCATGACCGACGCCCAGATACTGATCCTGATGTCGACCCTGTCGACAGGGCTCATTCTGGGCGCGATCTTTGCACTGGTGGCAGCCGGGGTCACGATCGTCTACGGCTGCGTGTGGCTTCCAAATGCGAGCAACGGCCAGTTTTTCCTGCTGGCCTCGCTCGCTGCCTGGACGTTCACCGCCTCCTTTGGCTGGACCAGTCTTGCTGCCGCAGCCGGGGTGCTGATACTCGGCACGGCGCTGTCCTATCTTCTGGAGTGGATCCTGATTCGCAGGCTCTACGACACGCCCAACCGTAACGTTGCCTACTTCGTGGTAACGCTCGGTCTTACGCAAATCATGACTGGCATCTTTTCCCTGACCTACGCCAAGTGGAGCGATCAGTTCACGCTGCCCCCGGTCATTGAGGGCATCACTATGTTCGGGCCCTTCCCCATGCCGAACAACCGTCTGTTGGTCATGGGCGTGAGTCTGCTGGTGCTCGTATTGCTGTTCGTGCTGCTGCGCTACCACCCTTACGGACGCGCACTGCGCGCAGTGTTCCAGAACCGTGAAGCCGCGGCGCTCCGTGGGGTGAACGTGCGCGCCATTTACCGGCTCTCGTTCGTGCTGGGGTCGGTCATTATTTTTCTGGGGGGCATTCTGTTTGCCCTTGCCTACAGCTATGACCTGACCGTCGCCTGGACCATGTCAATTACCGCGTTTGCGATCATGATCATTGGCGGACCCGGGTCGGTGATCGGCGCGGTGGTCGTCGGGATGACATTTGGTTTCACACAGGCCATCGTCAGTATCTTTGCGAGCCCCACCGCAGCCACCTTCTCCTACCTGGGTGCCATGCTGCTCATTCTGCTGTTCCGGCCCAGCGGGTTGTTCAAACGATGAAACTCGCTTCGGATCGAGCACTCTGGATTTTTGCCGCAGCGGCGCTTGCGCTGCCCATCATTGCCGACGGCAACAAGTTTCTCGCGTTTGTGCTGGGCATGACCTACATCAGCCTGCTGTGGGCAACCGGCATGAACCTGATGTACGGCTTTGTGGGCCTCATGCCGCTCATGTTCGCGGGCGTAGCGGGCATCGCCGGCTATGCGGTGGTTCACCTCACTCGCGAGTTCGGGTGGTCCTTCTGGCTGGCCATGCCCGTAGCCACCGTGATGGCTGCACTCGCCGGTGTGGCGCTCGGCCTGCCTTCGCTACGGCTTAAGGGCTTTTACTTCACTCTGTGTTCGCTCGTGATCCAGACCGTGCTCACGCTCGCCTTCATTTTCTTTCCCACCTATACCAATGGCGACACGGGCATCAATCAGATCGCCCCGCCCGACTGGTTTGGCGGCCAGCTAAAGGGGCTCGGTCTTGAACTGATGATTGCGCTCTTTACGGTGGTCGGCATTCTGCTCTGTGCCTGGATCGTGCGATCCCCGCTCGGTCAGCGGTTTGTCGCCATTCGCGAAGACGACATCCTGGCTGAAGCAATCGGCATCCGGGTCGTACGCTGCAAGATCATTGCATTTTTCATCGTCTCTCTCTATGCCGGCGTGGGCGGCTGCTTCTACTCGGTCTACATCGGATTTGTCTCGCCCCGCGCCTTCGATGTGCTGGTGTCGATGAACATCTGGCTGTTTGTCGCCTTCGGCGGACGAGGAACCATCGCGGGTCCCATCATCGGCACCGCCATCCTTGCGCCCATTCCATTCCTGCTGCAGGAATTGCAGGCCTTCAAGGACATTCTGTCGGGCGTGCTGATCATCGTGGTCACGTTACTGATGCCGGGCGGCATCTACGGCGCCTGGCTTGCGCGCAGGCGTCGCACGCAAAAGGCCATGACCGACAGCGCGCGCGTGCAGGAGAGCCGGGTTTGAGCGAACGGCTGCTCGAGGTCAGCGGGCTCTCCAAACGCTTTGGCGGCGTAGTCGCGCTTAAAAACGTGGACGGGCATTCGGTCGCAGGCGAAACGCTTGGCATGATCGGCCCCAATGGATCAGGCAAGACCACCTTCGTGAACATGGTGAGCGGACACATCCGCCCCGACTCGGGAACGCTTGGCTTTGCCGGCATCGACATTGCGGGAAGCACGCCGCATCAGCTCGCGGAAATCGGGCTCTGCCGAACCTATCAGGCCGTGCGTGTGTTCTCGGCGTTGCCCGTTCGTCAGAACATTGACAACGCGCGGTTGCTGCTCTCGCATCGCGGCCTGGATTCAGCCGAGCTGGGTGAGCTCACCGAGTGGCTGCGGCTTGACACCCGGCTGGATGTTGATGCGGGCAGTCTCACGCTGTTCGAGCAGCGACGGCTGGAGCTGTTGATGCGGCTGGTGCTCAAGCCCCGGCTCATCATGCTGGACGAGCCTGTTGGGGGCCTTGCGGTTACCGAAGTCACCGAGATGATCCAGCTTCTCAAGGAACTCCGCGCCCGCTGCTCGATTTTCGTGATCGAGCACACCATGCGCGTGATTCGCGAGCTCGCAGACCGGGTCATGGTGCTGATCGCTGGTGAAAAGGTCGCTGACGGGCCGCCTGCCGATATCCTGCGTAACAAGCGTGTGATCGATGAATATCTGGGGACCCGCCATGCTTGAGGTGCGAGACCTCGAGATCCGCTACGGTCCGTTTCTCGCCGTCGACAATGTGAGCCTTGAGGTGCGGCAGGGCGAGATAGTCGGGGTGATCGGGCCTAACGGCGCCGGAAAAAGCTCTGTGGTCAGGGCGATCACAGGGCTTGTACGCCCAACGGCTGGGACGGTGAGCTTTCTGGGTCAGTCAACGCTCGACGCCCCTGTACACGACCTCATTCGCCGCGGGTTGTCGCTGGTGCCTGAAGGGCGGGGCCTTTTCCCGATGATGTCGGTGGAGGAGAACCTGCTGATGGGCGGCTATTCGCTTACCGACCGCAGCCGGCGCGATGATCTGATGGCTTCCTGCTTTGAGCTCTTTCCCATTTTGAAGGAACGTCGCAATCAGCTTGCCGGTACGCTGTCGGGCGGCCAGCAGCAGATGGTGGCGGTATCGGTCGGCTTGATGGGCGATCCGCAGTTCTGCATTTTCGATGAGCCCTCGCTGGGCCTCGCTCCCATCGTGATCCAGCAGATTGGTGAGACGCTGCAGAAAATGCGTCAGTTGAAGCTCACCGTGTTGCTGATCGAACAGAACGCCATGCTGGCGAGCAGCGTGGCTGACCGCATCTACATCATGTCAGCGGGTCGGATACAGTTCCACGACACCCCCGAGCGCCTGATGAAAAACCCCGAAGTCATCGAGAAGTTCCTGAGCGCCTAGGGGGCTCACCCGGGCGCGGCGCAGACGGATCTTCAATTGTCCAGTTGGTATCAGGGGGCTGCCAGCCGCCGGTCGGGGCCGTGAATCGCTCTCCGGTTTTGAGGTTGACCCACGTCACCAGTGCCTGGGTGACGAAAGTGCCCGGGGGCGGAGGCCGGAATCCGAAACGTTGTGTCATGGAGGATTCCTTGGGGAGCGGCTCGGTTGCGGCCTGACAGGCTGCAAGCAGCCCACCCGCCGTGGCGACGAACAAGAGCGTGGCTATCGGCCGCAACACCCGACTGCGATGCGCTTCCGCTGGACAATGACTGAGACTCATCCCGAAATGCTGCCACAAAAATGGGGCTGGCTGTGTGGTTGGCTATCATCGCGAACTTTCTGACCCGGAGTCGTCCTGATGAATGTCACCGATGCGGTCCGCAAGCGGTATTCCACCCGCGCCTTTATTGATCGTCCGGTTGACGGCACATTGGTGCGCGAACTCCTGGAGCTGGCGGCGCAATCGCCTTCGGGCGGCAATCTGCAGCCATGGATCGTACAGGCCATCGCAGGTGAACGGCAGGCAGGGCTCAAACGCGTGATGGCGGCAAAACTCGATGCTGGCGAGCGCGAAAAAAGCGAATACAACGTTTATCCACCAAACCTGTGGGAGCCGCTTAATGCCCGGCGCGCCACGGCGGCGTCGCAGCGGTTTCAGGCAACCGGCATTGCCGACGATCCGGATGGCGCAGTCGAGATGCAGCGCGAAAATTTCGCCTTTTTCGGCGCACCGGTCGGGCTGTTCTTCAGCCTGGACCGCCGCTGTGGTCCGCCCCAGTGGGCCGATGTCGGCATGATGATGCAGACGTTCATGCTGCTTGCCGTCGAGCGGGGCCTCGCCACCTGTCCGCAAATGATTTGGGCGCGCTGGCCGAAGACGGTATCGACTTATCTCGAGATCCCCGAGACGCACATCCTCTACTCGGGCATGTCGCTGGGCTATGCCGATGAGGAATCAAAGTGGAACTCGTTCAGAATCGAACGCGCGCCACTCTCAGATTTTGCCGTCTTCTACGAAATTTGAGCGTTCAGGCTGCCTGCAGCCGCGTAGGCCAGGGTAGCCCGCGAACATCCTCGCGCAGCAGGCAGTCATCGCCCAGTATTTGAATGGGCGTGAAGTCCCGATGCGCGATCCACTCGGGCCGCTTAAATTGCCGGATATGGTTGCTGACCGTGCACAGGCTCAAATAGACGATTACGCGATCCCAGGGGCTCATGTTGGGCGGTGAGCCATGGACCAGGCAGCTGTGAAACATCAGCATCGATCCGGGCGGCCCTTTCGGCGAAACGATGCCGCCCCGCTCGATGAGTTCTCGAACTTTTGAGTTGTCCAGGGTCCAGAGCGGATAGCTGGTGGTACGGGCATCGTGCCCTGCTTCCACCACGCCTTCGCGGTGCGAGCCTGGAATGAACCAGAGCGGCCCGTTGAATTCGTTGACCTCATCAAGAAAGATCGACACGTTCATCGCGCGCGCCTCGGGCATGGCGTCATCGCGGTGCCACGTGCCGAAATCCTGGT
>SYIM01000277.1 GCA_005798775.1 Burkholderiales bacterium | reverse complement strand
GGCCATGCCTACACTCATCGCGCCGTCGCCGATCACGGCGATGTGCCGTCTACGTTCGGGGCCAGACCCTTCGCCCGCAATTCGCGAGGCAACCGCCATGCCTAGCGCCGCTGAAATCGAGGTGGAGGAGTGCGCCGTTCCGAAGGTGTCGTATTCACTTTCCACGCGTCGCGGGAAGCCCGAGATGCCGCCGAACTGTCGCAGCTTGGACATGCCAGCCCTGCGGCCGGTAAGGATCTTGTGCGGATAACTTTGATGTCCCACGTCCCAAACGATACGGTCACGCGGCGTCCTGAACACGTAGTGCAGCGCCACTGACAGTTCAACCGTACCCAGGTTGGAGGACAAATGCCCACCCGTTCCCGCCACCGAATGCAAAACGAAGCCGCGCAGCTCATCGGCAAGCTGCGGGAGTCTTTGGCGCTCGAGTGCGCGCAGCTGCTCAGGACGGTCGATGGTGTCGAGCAGCGGAGTGGCCGGAGAGGAATTCGACATGGTGAGATCCTTACGAGGAGCGCTGCACAATGAGATCGGAAATGGCCGCCAGGCGCGATGCCCCCGGCCCCAGCCCAGCAAGCGCCGATCGCGCTTCAGCACGCAGCGACTGTGCGAGTGCCCGCGCCTCACGGAGGCCGAGCACCGACACATAGGTGGGCTTGTTCTGCTCGGAGTCCTTGCCAGCGGTTTTGCCGAGCGTGGCCGAATCGGCCTCGACATCAAGCACATCATCCACCACCTGAAAAGCCAGACCGACAGCCAGCGCAAACCGGTCAAGCTGCATGCGTTCGGCGCCCGAAAGCGGCCGACCGCAGGCCGCCCCCAGGCGCACTGAGGCCGCGAGCAGCGCGCCAGTCTTGCGACGATGCATGTCTTCGAGCTCGGCGCGTGCAAGTTTGCGGCCCACCGCCGCCAGATCAATCGCCTGACCGCCCGCCATGCCGAGGGATCCGGCCCCGCGGCCAAGCTCGGCGACCATCGCTACCACCGCCGTGGGCGAGGCCCCGAGCCCCGCCGCCGCGGCGAGTGACTCGAAGGCAAGCGCTTGCAACGCATCGCCCACCAGCATGGCCATTGCCTCGCCGAAGGCCACATGAACTGTTGGTTTTCCGCGACGCAGGACATCGTTGTCCATGCAGGGCATGTCGTCATGCACAAGGGAGTAGGCGTGAATCATCTCGACCGCGCAGGCAGCGCAATCGAGCGCACCTGGCGCGGCACCCGTGAACTCACCCGCACCGTAGACGAGCATCGGTCGGATACGCTTGCCGCCACCGAGCACCGCGTATCGAATCGCCTCGTGCAGCCGCGCGGGATGCGCCTCGACAGCTGGCAGGCGCGCCGTGAGCGCACCCTCGACCCGATCGGCGTGATCGGCCATCCAGCGGGCGAAAATCTGACCAGCGGCTCCCGCCACCAACGCTTGAACCGGCGCATCCACCTCAGTCGGTCTCCGGCGCAGCGTCGAAGGGTTTGAGCAAATCAGCCTCAAGCACCTTTACCTGCTGTTGCACGTCAGCGAGCAGCCGCCGGCAGTGAGCGGCCAGCTGGGCGCCCCGGCGATACGCCGCGAGTGACCGCTCGAGCGAAAGCGCCCCCGACTCCATCGATTGCACCAGCGATTCGAGCTCGGCCACCGCCTCCTCGAAACTCGCAGGCAACACACTGACCGCCCCGCCGGTATCGGCAGCAGGGCTGGGGGACGGTGTCGTAGTTTTATGACGATTCATGGTGTCAACAGCCGGTGATCTTACTGCGACTTGCCTTCGGGTGAAATCCGGGTATCCTCTCCGACCTCTTTGACCACCCTCAACGCTCGACCCGAGGACCCGGTCAGGCTTGGTTCCGTCCTTCGGCTTTTTTTCCGGGAGGGTCAGGATGTCGGATCTGGGTCGCCGCGAACATATCGCGCAGTCACGCGCGCAACTTCCGGTTCACGCCTACTTCGACGAAGCGCTTTTCCGGCGCGAAATCGACACGCTGTTCAAGCGCGGTCCGGGTTATGTCGGCCATGAGCTGATGGTACCCGAGACCGGAAACTATCACGCGCTCGCCGCAGAAGGCGAAGGGCGAGTTTTGGTTCGTTCCGGACAGGGGGTGGAGCTGCTTTCGAATGTGTGTCGCCATCGCCAGGCGATCATGCTGAACGGTCGAGGCAGCGCCGAGAATATTGTCTGCCCGCTGCATCGCTGGACGTACGACCTGAGGGGAACGCTTCTCGGTGCGCCGCATTTCAGCGAACAGCCGCGTCTCAACCTCGGGCGATCGCCGCTTCAAAACTGGCAAGGGCTGCTCTTTTCAGGCCCGCGAGACGTCAGCCGCGATCTGGCCGCGATCACCGGACGGGCCGATTTCGATTTCTCCGGCTACATGCTCGATCACGTCGAAGCGCACGACTGTCAATACAACTGGAAAACCTTTATCGAGGTTTACCTCGAGGACTATCACGTGGTCCCGTTTCATCCGGGGCTCGGGCAGTTCGTGTCGTGCGACAAGCTCCGCTGGGAGTTCGGTGACTGGTTTTCGGTGCAGACGGTGGGCGTTCACGATGCGCTGCGCAAGCCCGGCACACCCACCTATCGCATATGGCATGAGCAGGTGCTGGGCCGTTTCGGCGGGCAAACTCCTCCGCACGGTGCGATCTGGCTCACCTACTACCCGAACATCATGGTGGAGTGGTATCCGGGTGTGCTCTGCGTCTCGACCCTGGTGCCGCTCAGCCCGAACCGCACCATGAATTACGTTGAGTTCTACTATCCCGAGGAAATCGTTCTGTTCGAGCGCGAGTTCGTGGAGGCCGAGCGGGCAGCCTACATGGAAACCGCTCGCGAAGACGACGAAATCGCCGAGCGAATGGATGCAGGCCGCAAAGCCCTTCTCAACCGGGGCAACGACGATGCCGGCCCCTACCAGAGTCCGATGGAAGACGGCATGCAACATTTTCACGAGTTCCTGCGGCGGGAACTCGGCCCGATCTGAGTATTTTTCAGGATCCGATCATGAAACCTTTCACCACCCTCATCAGTGTCGAGGAACTCGCGACACGGCTCGATGACTGTGTGGTTGCCGACTGCCGTCACGACCTGTTCAAACCCGCCCAGGGCGCAGACGACTACGCAACCGGGCACATCCCCGGCGCCCACTTCGTTTCACTCGACCGCGATCTCGCCGGGCCAAAAGGCGACGGGCGTTCAGGAAGGCATCCGCTGCCCGACCCCGCCCAGCTGCGGGCGCGCCTGCAATCCCTGGGGCTGTCCGACGGACGGCAGCTGGTCGTCTACGACGCCGATACCGGCGGCTTTGCGGGTCGGCTGTGGTGGCTCGCCCGCTGGCTGGGCCACGAAGCAGTCGCCGTTCTCGATGGTGGCTTCCGGGCCTGGCGCGCGGCCGGCTACCCGGTCACGGCAGACATGCCGGTGGGTCAGGCGCTGGGCGTGCTATCGGCAAGGCCCCCGCTTGCCTCAGGGGTCACCGCCCGGGAACTGCTCGACGATCAGCCGCGACGCGAACGGCTGGTGATTGATGCGCGTGCGCCCGAACGCTGGCGCGGCGACACCGAACCGCTTGACCCCGTGGGCGGACATATCCCCGGCGCGCTCAACCGGCCACTGCTGCTCAACCTGCGACCTGACGGCCGCTTCAAACCGGCCGAGGTACTGCGTACCGAATTCACGGCGCTCCTAGCGGGCCGAAATCCTGCCTCGGTGGTGCACAGCTGTGGCTCCGGTGTCAGTGCCTGCCACAACCTGCTTGCTATGGAGCATGCGGGGCTCGCGGGCGCAAGCCTCTATCCGGGATCGTGGAGCGAGTGGTGCGCCGACCCGGCACGCCCCATTGCCCGGGGTCCGGAGGCCGGCTAAAGCCCGGGCGCGGCGTCGATAGCCGCCAGTTCGTCGTCGTTACGCAGACGCAGGGGCTGGTCTGTCTCTCGGCCAGCCGCTCTATCCGCGCTTGATTCCGCCCTCTGCTCAGTGCGCATGCGCCCCGGAGGTCAGCACTGCCGCCACCAGGATACCGACGAACATCAGCGCCAGTTGCAGTAAGGAGTCAGGGCGCTGTTTGCGGCTTTGTCGGTGCAGGTCGGGTACCAGATCGGCGAGCGCGATATAGATGAAGCTCGCCGCGGAAACCATCACCACAAAGGGCAGCAGGGTGCTGCTCTCTGCAAACGCCACATACCCCACCAGCCCCCCCACCACGCCGGCCACCGACGACAGCAGGTTGAAGGCGAGCGCGCGCTGGCGGCTGTAGCCCGCATTGACCAGCACAATGAAATCGCCAATCTCCTGGGGGATTTCATGGGCGGCGATGGCGAGCGCAGTCAGCCAGCCGAGTCTGATGTCGATCAGGAAAGCGGCTGCGATCATGGCGCCATCTGCGAAGTTGTGGATCGCATCACCCACCAGGATCAGCATGCCGCCGGGGCCCGCCTCCGCCCGGTCGTGGCCTGCGTGGTGTTCGTGGCCGTCGCCTTCGTGATGGTGGCTGTGACGCAGGATCGCGAGTTTTTCCAGGAGGAAAAAGCCGATCAGACCAGCGAGTAAAGTCCAGGAAAGCGCATGGATGTCCACGCCCGATTCAACCGCCTCGGGCAGCAGGTGCAGCACAGCGGTGCCCAGCAGCAGGCCGGCCGAGAGGCTCACCAGTCGCGGTACGATACGCGACAGGAGCGTAAGCGACAGCGCCGCGGCCACTGCAACGCTGAGCGCGCCCGCGGCTGTGGTGGCAAGCAGAATGTGGATCAGCTCGGGGGTCACGATGCGCTTACCCCGAGGACCCGATCAGCTCGCTCAGACCCCATGCTTCTTGAACCAGGCCTGGCAGCGCTTCCAGCCATCGTCGGCGGCGGCTTTGAGGTAGCTCGGCCGGTAGTCGGCGTGAAAGGCGTGGCCCGCTTCCGGATAGACCACGAACTCGGACGCCCGCGAGGCGGGTCCACCCGCCGCGAGCCGCTTCTTCATCTCATCGACCGTTGCCACCGGAATACCGGTATCGACTCCGCCGTAGAGCCCGAGCACCGGACCGTTGAGGCTCGCTGCAATCTCGTAGGGATGCTGCGGGGTCATGGGCGAGGTATCCCCCGTCAGACGACCATACCAGGCCACGCCGGCCTTGACCCGCTTCGAGTGGGCGCTGTAGAGCCAGGTGATGCGGCCGCCCCAGCAGAAGCCGGTGATGCCCAGGCGGTCAAGGTTTCCGCCATGGGTCCCCGCCCAGGCCACCGAGGCATCGAGGTCGGCGATCACTTGCGCATCGGGCACCTTGGACACCACGTTCTTGAACAACTCGGGAACCGACGGATACTTCGTCGGATCGCCCTGGCGCGCAAACAGCTCGGGCGCAATCGCCAGATAGCCAAGCTTGGCGAAGCGGCGGCAGACCTCCGTGATGTGC
>SYIM01000276.1 GCA_005798775.1 Burkholderiales bacterium | reverse complement strand
GTCGGGCTGACCGAGATTGGCGGTGTAGGCGCATGGGACCGCGCCACGCGCGCGCATCCAGTGCACAGCGGCCGAGGTATCCAGCCCACCGGAGAAGGCAATGCCGACGCGCTCGCCGACAGGAAGCGACTGCAGAATGTTCTGGCTCATGGATCAGGATCGTGCGAGGGAAAGGGACGCCCGGCGCGTGAGCGCGCCGAAGCAAACCCATAAACCTATCACGAACGGGCGGTTCGATCGTCGCGGTCGAGTTCGTCGAGGATGCGAAGCGCCTTCGTGGCGTTGCCGCGCGCGGCGCGGGCTTCGAAGCGGGTTCGGGCAGAAACGCCCCCTGCCTGCAGCCAATGCCACGTCCCGGGCAGAAGCTCCCACGGAATCAGCGAAACGCTGGTCCCCGGCGGGAACACGCAGGCCGTACGGTGATCCCACCACTCGCCGCTGGCGTTAAGCGTGGCGAGGAGTGCCTCTCCCGCCGCTGAAAGCGAATAGCTCTGCCCCCTGAGTTGTAGCCCCTGGGGCTCGATGACTGCACGATCGATCGGCCTCGACAGCACTGCGCCCGCGTGCGTGGGCATGGCGGGCCCAGACAACCAGTCATGAACGCTCGCCCACTCCCGTCCTGCAAGCCGCTGGGCGAGCCCGCCCAGTGCGGCCTCTAACGCATCCATGTCGTGATGACGGTAGATCTGCTGCCCCAGCACGTTATCGAACAGCCAGGCGGCGTCGGGCCAGCGCGCCATGAGTTCTTCCAACTGCAACAGCGCGTCCAGCCGATGCCAGTGCACCAACGTACCTGCGCGCCCCAGGCGCCGTCCATGGCGCCAGGCAAATAACGGGCGTGCCAGCGGGTCGATATCAATCGCCTCGATAAAGCGGAACCGTTCGAGGAACTCGGCTGACATCATCCAGCCAGCGGACGCCCCTACCAGCACCAGATGGTGGGACTCGAACTTCAGCGTGTTCAGCCAGTGCGCGATCGCCTCCCGCGTGGGGCGCCAGCGCCCCGACGCCATCAAGGCGCGAACATGCCAGACGGCGCCGCCGGTTCGGTTCGGATCGACCGAGGGCGCCGGAAACGGGGGCGCTTGTTCAGCCTCGGGGGTAAGGTGTGGTGTATGCGGGGCAGTCATGAGGCCATTGTAGACACGCGCGCCGCCATAGGTTCCCGACCCGCCAGCCTGGGCATGTCATCAGTTTTATCGGATGACTGGTGGACAATCCGTTCATTCTTCGTATCCCTCCTTACAGGCTGCATCATGACTTCCGTTTTCAAGCGCGCCATGCTGACCCTGGCGCTCACCCTGGTCGCATCGTTTTCCCCGGAGTCCGCGATGGCTGTATCCGAACCCACCTTCACCGTCGAGCGTCGCGAGGGCGAATTCGAGCTTCGCGAGTACCCGGGCTTTATCGTCGCCGAGACCCGGGTGGAGGGCGGCTTTGACGAAGCAAGCCGCGCAGGCTTCCGGCGGGTGGCGGGCTATATCTTCGGCGGCAACAGCGGGCCCGACGGTCAGCCAGTAAAAATCGCCATGACTGCACCGGTCACCTTGGAACCCGCGGGCGGCGACCAATGGCGTCTGCACTTCGTGATGCCCGAGGGCCTTCGCTCAAACACGCTACCCAAGCCGTCGGATCCGTCGGTCAATCTTCGCGAGGTGCCGCGGCACCGTATGGCGGTGGTGCGCTTTGGCGGCTTCACCACCGAGACAGCCATCAGCGAGCAGACGCGCAGACTGCGCGAATGGGTCAGCACCCAGGGCCTGCAGGCTGCGGGCGAGGCGCAGATCGCGCGCTACAATGATCCCTTCACCCTGCCCTGGAATCGGCGAAACGAAATCATGATCCCGGTGCGCTGAACGCAGCACTGTTCATCACGCATCGTACCCGGCGCGTTGTGTACGCGCCCTCAGGGGTCGCAGCCTGAACTTGCGCCGAAGTGTGCGTCGGCCTGCTGAGCCTCGGCGCTCTGATTGCCGGTGTAGAACGCCGGAAAGTGCCTGGCCACCACCCCCCGGTCAGCGGCGTAAGCGCTGCAGCTTTCCACCTTCAGGGGCTTACCCGACAGATCAAGTTGCGGCGATTTCGCCAGCCGCACCTCAGCAAGCGTCTGGAAAGCCGCCGTTCCCATTGGGATCAAAAGTTCCATGATGTGCGTGCAGGCTGCGCTTCGGCCGAGCTTGCGCTTCACCTCGTTGCTCCAGCCGACCGCAATCCGCGTACCAATGAGCCGCTCGAGATTCGCACCGCCCTCGCGGCAGACCGGATAGGGGGTGGAATCGCTCACCGATTCGATTTCGCGCACCATCAAGTCGGTATCCACCGCAACCCGAACCCACATGTCGTGCACCATCTCCCCCGCCCTCACATGCCGATCCCCGGCGGGCGGTGAAAACGGCAGATCCTTGCTGTCGCTCACCCGGCCCTCAATCTCATACAACCCGTCCTGACGATGGTAGCCGCGCATGGTGATCGAACGCAGATGTACCGGGCGACGACCGATCGAGGCGGGGCGTTCAGGCAAAGGCATGAGAGGAATCCTTGAATTGACAGAGGTCAACGCGCTCAGGCGCGAATAATCCGATTCCTGAGTACGCCTATACGCTCGATTTCGAGTTCGACCACATCGCCGGGTTCGAGAAAACGATCGATCTCAAGACCGCATCCCGTCCCGACCGTGCCCGAGGCAATGACCTCGCCCGGGTAGAGCGTTTCCGACTGCGAGATGAACGCAAGAATGTCCGGAAAGCTGTGGTGCATGCCCGATGAGTTCCCACCGCCACGTCGCTCGCCGTTCACCCTCACCTCCATGGCGAGCGTGTGCGGATCACCGATCTCGTCGGTGGTCACGATCCAGGGCCCCAGCACATTGCCGGTATCAAAGTCTTTGCCCTTCATTGGCCCCATGCCGAGCGGCCGCTCCACCATCTGAACGTCGCGCGCCGAAAAATCATTGAAGATGGTGAAACCAAAAATGTGTGACATCGCCTGGTCGCGGGCAATGTCACAGCCGCGTCGCCCGATCACGCAGGCAAGCTCCAGTTCATAGTCCATCAGTTCGGAGAATGGCGGCCAGCGTACGTCGGTTTCATGGCCGACCACGCTCATGCGGTTGCACTTGTACCAGGTGGGGCGCTGGTACCAGACCGGCGAGACCGGGGCTGAGGGCTTGCCGGTGCGCTTTTCCCAGGTTTTCATGGCGTTCAGCAGATGCGCCTCGAACACCAGGCAATCGCGCATCTGGCGCGGCTCGGGCAAAGGCGAGAGAAGCCGAACACCCGAAAGCGGCTGCGCATGGGCAGCCGGCCAGCGCGCTTCCACCGCGCGCGCTGCATCCAGTGCGGCGTCACCCCCATCAATCAAATCCAGCATCGACTCGAACGCTGGGCGGGCGAGCCCCAGCGCGGTTGCGGACCGGGCCAGGTCGAGAATCTGGCCAAGTCGCGTATCGACCATACCCACCGCACGCGTGCCGCCATCGCGAACAAAGGTGGCGAGCTTCATGGCTGCGCCTCAGTCCTCGAAGATCGCAACGGCCCGGGTAAAGCCTGCCGATCCGCCCCGTACCTTCACGGGGAAACAGGAGAGTGTGAATCCGTACGCCGGCAGCACTTCGAGGTTGTGCATCTTTTCAATGTGGCAGTAGCCGATCTCGCGCCCTGCCTTGTGACCTTCCCAGATGACCCGCACATCTCGCGTTTCGTCATAGGTCTTGGCCATGTGCTTGAAGTGAGCGTCCCAGGACCAGCAGTCGGTGCCGGTGACGCGCACGCCACGCGAGGTGAGATAGAGCGTTGCCTCGCGGCCCATTCCGCAGCCCGCCTCGACATAATCGGGATCGCCGAACCGCTTACCGGCTGAGGTGTTGACCACCACGAGATCGAAGGGCTTCAGATCATGGCCAATACGTGCAAGCTCGCGCTCGACATCGGCCGCCTGCACCACATAGCCGTCGGGGAAGTGCCGGAAGTCGAGCTTGACCCCGCGCCCGAAGAACCAGTCGAGCGGAATGACATCGATGGTAGCCGCAGGCTTGCCCCGGTCCATGGTGGAGGCGAAATGCCAGGGCGCATCCACGTGCGTGCCGTTGTGCGTGTTGACCTTGAGGAACTCAATCGCATATCCCTCGCCATCAATCAGCTCCTCGGGCTTGAGTTCGGCGTAGCGCCGGGCCACCAGCGGCGCGGTTTGCCTGTGCGTGCGGTATTCGATGCTGGGCTCGAGCCCGGGCGGGTCAGAGCGCACATCGTTTTCGATTGGTACCGACAGATCGACAAAGCGTCGGGCCATCTGGAGAGACTCCTGGCAGGGGGACGGGGGAGTCTAGTCCTGCTCCTCCGTCCACCGCAAGGTCGTGCGGGCCGTTCAGTGCGAAGCCGGGTCGCGCCTGAAACCAGCGCCCGGTGAGTACGGTCCGCCGTTGCGGCAAATTGTGGAGACCGCACCCGTGTCGATCGGGCTCGGTTGATCAATACTCGACCGAATGACCCTTGATGTAGGTCTCGAGATATTTGATCAGCTCACCCTGCTGCTGCATGATGTCTTTCACCGCGTCGCCAATTGACACCATGCCGGCAATGCGGCCCTCGTCCGTCACCGGAAGGTGGCGGATGCTGCGGGTCATCATGATCTTCATGCAGTGATCAATGGTGTGCTCGGGCGTGACGGTGAGCGGGTCACGCGTCATGATTTCGGACACCCGCGTGGCGCCGGCGTCTTTGCCAGGCAGCAGCACACGGATCGCACAATCCCCCTGCGACACGATGCCGGTCAGGTGGTCGTTATCGATGATCAGCACGGCACGGATCCGGTACTCGCGCATCATGGTGAGCGCGTCCAGCACGCTCGCACTGGAGGGCAGAAACAAAATCTGCCCCGCTTTACGGGCAATACACGACTTGACAGTTGACATGAGAATCCCCGCTCGACCGGACTGATGCACCCATCCAACGGTCGCGAAACATGAACGCGAGAGGCTTTATGGGCATTCAGGCGTATGCCTGACCAGCCTCAAGACTAGCCGAACCAGGCTGGCAGTTGCGATAATCCCGATCCGGCCGTATGACCATCGCTGCGCAGAACAGACCTCTGCCGAGCGTTCGTGGCGCTGGCGTGCGCCCCCCCGCTCGTGTTAAATACACATTGCAGACCTGACCCATCAGGCCACACGAGGAGACGATTGATGACCACGCGACGACAGGTTCTGGCCGCGGCAAGCGCGGCAGGGCTGGCGGGCGCCAGCCCGCTCGCCCGAGGCCAGCAGGCGTTCCCGAGCCGCCCCATCCGCTACATCTGTCCATGGCCCGCAGGCGGCTCCACCGACGTGGTGATGCGTGCACTGGCGGAAAGCGTGAGCCGGGCGCTAGGTCAGCAGGTGGTGGTCGAAAACAAGCCAGGCGCTGGCGGCACGCTGGGGGCCAACGAGTTGGTCTCGGCGCGTCCGGATGGCTATACGCTCGCGCAGCTGCCGCAAAGCGTGTTCCGGCTACCCCACATGCAGAAAATGGCGTTCAACACGCTCACCGACTTCACCTGGATCGCATGCCTCACCGGCTACACCTTCGGCATGGTGGTCCTGGCAGAATCGCCCATCCGAAGCATCGCCGACCTGGTGGCCTGGGCCAAGGCGCGCCCGGGTGAATTCACCTACGGCTCAACCGGTACGGGCACCAGCCCGCACCTGGCCATCGAGGAATTCGCACAGCGCGCAGGTATCCAACTGAACCACGTTCCATTCAAGGGCAACGCCGAGAACATGCAGGCGGTGCTGGGCGGTCATGTCATGGCTGCGAGCGATGCGACCGGCTGGGCCCCTCATGTCGAATCCGGGCGGCTGCGACTGCTCGCCACCTATGGCAGTCAACGCACCCGCCGCTGGCCCCAGGTGCCCACCCTCGACGAACTGGGCTACAAGACCGTATCCGATTCGCCGTTTGGCGTCTGCGGCCCGAAGAACATGGATGCGGCAGTGGTGCAGACGATTCACGACGCCTTCAGGAAAACGCTGGACGACCCTGCCGTGCGGGCAATCTTCGATCGTTACGATCAGACGGTGATCTACAAGAATACGGCCGACTACACACGCTTTGCGCGCGAAACCTTCGAGGCCGAGCGGGCCACCATAGAACGACTCGGGCTCACCCGGAAAGGTTGAATAGCGTGTCAACTTCCATGCAACTCGCCCCTGTGAAAGGGACCCGCGTACTGGTCGCAGGGGGTTGCGGGGGCATCGGCCGCGAACTTGTCGGTGCATTGATCGACGCAGGCCTCGAGGTAACGGTTTTTGATCTCCCGACCTCGGCCGAGCGCCACCCTCCGCCAGCCGGCGTATCGCTGATCACGGTCGATGCTTCGCTCGCGGCAGAGGTCGACTCTGCCTTTGCCGCCCTCGACGCATCATGGCCCGAGGGTTTTGACGGGTTCGTGAATCTGGTGGGCTTCGCTGCCGATCGTATTCCCCTCGATCGGCTTCCCGTGTCCGAATGGCAACGTGTGGTCGACGGTAACCTCGGGTCGAGCTATTTGCTCAATCGGGCTGCTGTTCCCAGGCTAAGAAGGCGCGGCGGTGGATCGGTGGTGAACGTCGCATCCGGGCTCGCCACGCGCGTGCTGCCAGGCTTCGGCCCTTATTCAGCTGCCAAGGCCGCGCTGATCGCACTCACCAAGGCTGTGGCGGTCGAAAACGCGCCGGCGATCCGCGCCAACGCGGTCGCGCCTGCAGCAGTCGACACTGATTTCCTGGTGGGCGGAACCGGGCGCGAACGCACCGACTCCCACCTCGATCGCGAAAGCTACATGAAGCTGATTCCACTGGGGCGGCTGGGCCTGCCCGCCGACGTGGTGGGGCCGATCCTGTTTTTGCTCGGACCAGCCTCCAGCTACATGACGGGACAGACCCTCTACATCAATGGCGGCGCGCTCACCCCCTGAGGCAGAGGCGCCCGCCTTAAACCTGCATCCCGTAGGCTTTGAGAAAATCGCGCGCCGGAACCCCCGGTTTGTCGGTAGCAGTCAACTGCGCCCGGATCATTGATGCAAACACGGCCGTCCAGCGCCGCTGCTCGTCGGCCGATAGCGAGATGACTTCTTTGTCGCGCCGCGCAGCCGCCACGGCGTCGTCGCTGTGCTTCTGAATATTAGCTGCGGCCCTGAGGCTCAAGCCCAGCCCGGTGGTGTCGTCGATGATCTTGCGAAGGTCTGCCGGCAGCTTCTGGTAACGCGCGAGATTCATGTTGGTGGTAAACGGTGAGCGACCCACCGGCACATCGATCGTGAAGTGGCGACAAACCTCGAGCAGTTTGAAGTCAATCGCCCCAGCCATCGAGATCAACGCGCCATCGACCACACCCCGTTCGATCGAGTTATAGATCTGACCCGCCGGCATGTCGATCGGCGTAGCGCCCAGCGCAATGAGTTGTTCCGACTGCGCCGACGATGGCGTGCGGATCTTCATGCCTTTCATGTCCTCGAGTCTGCGGACGGCCTTTGAGCGCGTCATGACTGCGGCCGTATCACCTGTCCAGATCACCAGGGGCTTACTTTCCTTCATTTCGCCGTCGGTGAAGAACTTCATGTGCTGCCACATCTTGCGTGTCCCCTCTTCCGAACTGTTCGCCATACCGGGGAGCTCGGAGAGCGACATCAGTGGAAAGTCAGCGGAGGTGTAGCCGGGCAAGGTGAAGGTGATGTCGGAAAGCCCGCGCACCATCTGCTTGTAGAGCTCGGGCGGTTTGCCGCCAAGCTGCATGGAAGGAAATACACGCAAATTCAGACGGCCGCCGCTCTTTTCAGCGATTTCCTTGCCCCAGGGCACCATGATCTGCGCCAGACCATAGTGCGTGGGCGGAACGAACGTGGCGAGCTTGATTTCTTCCTGCTGGGCACGCGAGGTACCAGGCAAGGTGAGGACCAGCGCTGCGGCGGACGAGGCAGCAGCGAAACGTCGACGATCAGGGTTCACGGGTTCTCCTCCTAAAAAACGATCGACCGATGACAGCCTCGCCCGACCGGGCTGGCCGCGTTTGTTATGGTCAAAGCCTATCGGATCATGGCATTTGGAATCATCAGGGCAATATCGGGGAAGGCCACGATCAGCGCCACACAGACGATCATTGCGCCCCAGAACGGGGTGATGGCGCGAAAGATCTCGCCCATGCTGGTATCGGGCACCAGGCCTTTCACCACAAACACATTCATGCCTACCGGTGGCGAAATCAGGCCCATTTCAAGCAGGATCACCATGATGACGCCGAACCAGATCAGGTCGTAGCCGAGCGCCTTCACGATCGGGATCACGATGGGCAGCGTGAGCACCAGCATCGAAAAACCCTCAAGGAACATGCCGAGCACCAGATAAAGCGCCATGATCAGGAGCAGCACCGCAAACGGAGCCAGCGATGCGTTGGTCAACAGGTCGGCGATACGCGCGGGTAGTCCGCTTAGCGCGAGAAACGGTCCGAACACCAGCGCGCCCATCAGAATGAGGAAGACCATGGCTGTGGTGCGAACGGTATCGAGCAGAACCTCTTCTAGCACCGCGCGGTTCAGATGGCCCGTAGCCCAGGCCCAGCAGATCGCAAGGAATGCTCCCACGGCTGCGGCCTCGGCTGGGGTGAATACGCCCGCATAGATGCCGCCGACCGAAGCAAACACGAGACCCAGCATCGGTGCCGATTGTCCAAGGGCACGCCAGCGCTGAGGAAAAGTGGAGCGCTCACCCGCCGGTCCGAGTTCGGGCCGGAACGCGGTCCAGACCATGATCGTGATGACAAAAAGCAGCGTGAGCAACAGGCCGGGCAATACTCCAGCGAGCAGCAGTTTGCCGATCGATTGCTCGGTGAGAATGCCGTAAATCACGAAAGCCGTGCTGGGGGGAATGAGGATACCGAGCGTTCCCCCCGCCGCCACCGTGCCTGCGGCGAGACCACCGTCGTAGCGGTACCGCTGCATTTCCGGCAAACACACGCGCCCCATGGTCACGGCCGACGCCACACTCGAACCGGACACCGCAGCGAACCCGGCGCAGGACAGAATCGTAGCTGACGCCAGTCCGCCCCGCCAATGGCCCACCCAGGCATAGGCCGCTGCGAACAAAGCCTGCCCCATACCGCACGACGAAGCGATGGAGCCCATCAGCACAAAGAGGGGGATCACCGCCAGGTCGTAGTAGGCCGCGTAGGAGTAAGGGTAGGTGCCAAGCGCCATCAGCGCCGCATCGATGCCGTTCAGCACGGCGAAACCGATGCTGCCCACCAGGAACATCGCGATGCCGATCGGCATACGAAGCGCTAGGAGGGCAAGCATGGCGACCAGGCCCAGGGCCCCGATCGCTTCTGAACTCATATGCGCTCCTCGACGGACGAAATGTGTCGCCAGCCCGACCACGCCTGCCCCAGACAGACCAGCGCAAACATCAGAGCGCCAAACGCGGCGCCAAACTTGAACGGCCAGTGCGGCCAGCGCAGCATATTGCCAATCTGAGTCCAGCCATAAACCGCCTCGGCCGCCACTCGCCAGGCGATGACCAAAAAGAGAATGCCCCCAGCCAGCGACATGAGCGACGGCAACCAGCGGAGCGACGGACGATCCAGCCACCGATCAAGCAGATCGACGGCAATGTGTCCGCCGGTGGCACCACACCACGCCAGAGACAGAAAGACGATGAGCGCCATTGCGTATTCGGTGGCCTCGAGCGAACCCCGGAATGGCATATTGAAAAAATAGCGGAGAACGACATCGACCACGGTGAGCGCTGTGAGTGCAAGCAGGATCGCCCCTGCCGCAAGCGCCATCAGGCGTAGGAGCCGCTCGAACGAATTCTTCGGATTATCAGAGCCGTCCATGCTCGTTTCATCGAACCAGTCGTCCAATGGCGTCGTCAACACTCATGACATCGCCAAAGAACAAAGCAAAGTTATCAAGCGAGGAAACATGCTCTTCATGGGTGAACGCGGAGTTGGCATCCGCCAGCATCACCACCCGATAGTCGAGCATCATTGCATCCCGCGCGGTGGACTCGCAGCAAACATTGGTGGCGGTGCCAGCGACCAGGAGCGATTCGATTCCGCGCTGGCCGAGCTGCTCGTGCAGATCAGATGATCCGTTTATGAAAGCGCTGTACATGATCTTGCGCGCGAACAGATCCGAGGGCTGGGGTTCCAGCGCTGGATAAAGCTGAAACCCCTCGGAGTCTTCAGCCAGCTTGGCGAGCCTAGCCTGCACCCGCCCCGGCTCGAGCATGTACTGATGATGGCGGGCCCAACGCTCGGACGCACCGCGCGCGGTGGTCTGAACCCAGGCCACCCATCCCCCTGCCTCGCGCAAGGCCTGTGCCATGCGGTTGATGGCCGGAACCGTTGCCCGCGACGCGGCCACCTCGGCGGGAAATCCCGGCGCACAGAAATAATTCTGCATGTCGACCACAACCAGCGCAGTGCGCTGCGCCGTGATCGACTGGTGCGCCGGAATTCTGCCCTGCCGGCGCAGCACGCGATCGCGCACCGCGTCGGACATGGTGTAAGCCTGAACGGGCATGGCGCTCAACGGACGACCGCCAGCTGCTGGCGCTTGCCACCCCGGTAGGTGAAAAGCGTGAGTGCGCCGTTTCGGATGTCGCCCTTGTTGTCAAACGCAATGGTGCCGGTGACACCGGTGTAGTTCGACTTGCCGAGTTCAGGCAAATAGGCCGAGGGCCGCGCGGAATTGGCGCGTACCATGGCATCGGCCATCACCATCACGGCGTCGTACACGTACGGCGCATAGAGCTGCACGTCTGTGTTGAAGCGCTTCTTGAACCGCTCACCGAACGCCTCCATCGCTTTTTTCTGCTCACCCTCGGCGCCGCCCGCTTCAGCGCAGACCACCTGATTGTCCGCCATGGCATCGCCCGCAAGCTTGGCGAGTTCGGCCGAGCAGATCCCGTCACCGCCCACGAACTTGGAATTGATGCCGAGCGACTTCATTTGGCGCAGCATCGGCCCCGCAACAGCGTCCATTCCACCAAAAAACACCACATCGGGGTTCTTGGCCTTGATTGAGGTGAGGATGGCCATGAAGTCGGTGGACTTGTCAGTGGTGAACTCACGCCCAACGACCTTGCCGCCGGCTGCCTTCACTGCCTTGTCGAATTCGTCGGCCACACCCATGCCATAGGCGGTCCGATCATCAATCACCGCAATGGATTGTCCTTTGAGATTCGAAACCGCGTAGCGGCCGAGCGTACCGCCGAGATGCACGTCGTCGGCCACCACGCGGAAGGTGGTGTTGTAACCCTGACGCGTGTAGCGCGGATTGGTGGCGGACGGGGAAATTTGCGGGATGCCGGCGTCGAAATAGATTTTGGAGGCCGGGATAGAGGTGCCGGAATTGAGATGCCCGATCACGCCGCTTACCTTGGCATCGACCAGCTTCTGCGCAGCCGCAGTCCCCTGCTTGGGATCGGCGGCATCATCTTCGGCCAGCAGTTCGAAACGCACCGTACGGCCGTTGATCTTTAGCCCCTTGGCGTTCAGATCTTCAATGGCCAGCCGCGCGCCGTTTTCGTTATCTTTGCCTAGGTGCGCAATGCCCCCGCTGGTCGGGCCGACATGGCCGATGCGGATGACGTCCTGAGCGGAGGCCGCGGTGGCGATCGAGGCGATCGCCGCGAGTGCGGCGAGGCGAGAGAATTTCAGTGTCATGAAGGTCTCCAGTTGCGAAAGTTGTGGGGTGCCCTGATGGGCCTTTTAACTACCTGCCTGCGAGATTTGGTCAGTGTGGATCGGGATAACCACCCAAATAAGCCTGCTGAACCGCACCGTCGGCGAGCATAGCGCGGGCGGGGCCTGTTGCGGCAATTTTTCCCGATTCCATGACATAGGCGCGGTCAGCGATCTGCAGCGCGCGGCCCGCATTCTGTTCCACCAGAAAAATGGTGATGCCCTGAGCATGGACCTGCTGGACCACCTCGAAAATACGGTCCACCATCAAAGGCGCGAGCCCCATCGAAGGCTCATCAAGCAGCAGCAGCCGGGGCCGCGCCATCAGCGCACGCCCCATCGCAAGCATCT
>SYIM01000275.1 GCA_005798775.1 Burkholderiales bacterium | reverse complement strand
GGCAATGATCAGCGAATCGCAGGTGTATTCGCCTGAATCGCCAACCAGCCGAAGCGGCCGCTCGTCGAGTTTTACGGTGTGAATCTGGTCGAAAATCATTTCGGTGCCGAATCGGGTGGCATGTTTTTCAAATCGCGCCATCAAATCCGGCCCCATGACCCCATCGGCGTCGGCGGGCCAGTTATCAACGTCGGTGGTGGTCATGAGTTGTCCGCCCTGCGCCATCCCGGTAATCAGTACCGGATTGAGGTTGGCGCGGGCGGCATAAACCGCTGCGGTGTAGCCGGCGGGACCAGAACCCAGGATCAGTACTCTGGCGTGTTTTCGTTCGGACATGATTGCAGCCTGTAGAGTGTTGCCGTAAAACCTCAGATAATCATTGGCTTACGGGGTGGTCTTCAACAAATTTTGCGGAATAGGGTGAACCTCGTGCACAATTATATTGTGAGCAGGCTCGTGAGCCGGGCATGAGTCAGCGTTTTGCCGGTTTAAGCCGGCTGAAGACCGGCGGTGAGGGGACGATGTCAACCTACGATATTCGGTTATTTCTGCGGCGGGTTCCGCTTTTCTACAGCCTGTCCGAGTCACAAATCGATATGCTGGCGGTCGGCTGCGCGTGGCGCAGTTTTTCGAGAGGGCGGACCATCGTTGCGGAGGGTGAGCCATCGCAATCGCTGTACATCCTCCTGTCCGGCCGTGCCAAAGTCCAGCGCTCCGATTCAGAGGGCAAGGAAGTTATCCTTGCGGTACTGGGCGCCGGTGAGTTTTTCGGTGAAATGAGCCTGATCGATGACGAGCCGCGATCGGCAAGCGTGATCACGCTGGAATCCTGCGATTTTCTTGCGATTCCCAAAGATAATTTCTTGTCGGTGCTCAACCAAAGCACCGAAATCTGCCTGGGGGTGATGCGGGGCCTGGTCAAGCGCCTGCGGTCAGCCGACCGGAAAATCGAGACTTTGGCTTTGCTTGACGTTTACGGCCGGGTGGCAAGGGTATTGCTCGATTCGTCCGAGTTGACCGAGGGCAATCGAATCGTCCGAAATCGTCTTCCGCGTCAGCAAATCGCAAAAATGGTCGGTGCATCGCGTGAAATGGTGTCGCGGGTCATGAAGGGCCTGGAATCCGAGGGGTTTATCGCTCCCATGGACGAAGGTCAAATTCTTCTGCGTGAAAAACTCAGCCTGTATCTGTGACTAATTGCTCGTTCTTTTGAACTGACCGCGACGTGGCCCGACTTTCCGCTGCAATCGGCAACACCGTTCCCCGCGCATCACTGCTGCGTGGCTTTCGCGCCGAATTACCCGACCGGGTCATGCGGCTCATCACCGAGGTACGCTGGATTGCGTGCGGCGCGCTCGGGGCCTATCTTTTCCTGATTCTCGCCACCTATCACCGCGCAGACCCAGGCTGGTCGCACGCAGTTCACGGGGCAGTGGTGCAGAACGCTGGCGGCCGATTTGGCGCCTGGCTGTCTGATCTGCTTCTCTACCTGTTTGGCAGCAGCGCCTGGCTGCTTGTGCCCTTGTTGGTTGTGGCGGTTGCGCGCGGTGTCCTGAGCAGTCGCGCCCGTCTTAAACCCGATGACCCCGAACTGACCCGTTTTGCCTGGGAGCGCTGGCTGGGTTTCTGGCTCCTGTTTGGCTCATGTGTGGTGCTGGAGGCCGCACGCATGCATGGTCTGGGCGCGAATTTACCACTCGGGCCCGGCGGAATTGTCGGTGAATCGTTCGCTCCGTTTGTGTTTGATTCACTCGGTGCGGTCGGTGCCACCATGCTGCTGATGGTGGCGATCGGAATCGGATTCAGCCTTTGGTCGGGATGCTCATGGTTTTTGATGTGCGAGCGGGTAGGCGAGCTGATTGAAACATCCATTGAGCGCGTCCGGCTGGCTATTGCCGCGCGCCGCGACCGCCAGCTCGGCGAAGTGGCTGCCACCATCCGCGAGGAACAGGTTCAGGAATTGCGCAAGGTCATCTCCGATGATGATGATGAGCCCGTTCATATTGAACCACCGGTGGTGCAGATCGAGCGTTCGAAGCGGGCAGAATCCGAGCGGCAGCCATTATTGTTTTCCGACCTGCCGGCCGGCACCAGAATGCCGGCAATCGCCTTGCTCGACGAACCGCCGCCGGTGCAGGAAGGTGTATCGCAGGAGACGCTGGAGTATACGTCGCGCCTGATCGAGAAAAAGCTGGCCGATTTCAATGTTGCCGCCAATGTGGTTGCGGCTTTCCCTGGTCCGGTTATTACCCGATACGAAATAGAACCCGCCACCGGCGTCAAGGGAAGCCAGGTGGTGAATCTGTCCAAAGATCTGGCGCGCGCGCTGTCGCTCACCTCGCTGCGGGTGGTCGAGACCATTCCTGGCAAAAACCTGATGGGTCTGGAATTACCCAACCCGCGCCGGCAAGGCGTGCGCCTGTCTGAAATTCTGGGTTCACAGGTTTACGCTGTCAATTCCTCGGCGCTCACGCTTGCGCTTGGAAAAGATATTGCCGGCAACCCAAAGGTGGCCGATCTGGCGAAAATGCCACATTTGCTGGTTGCGGGTACAACCGGTTCTGGGAAGTCAGTCGGCATTAATGCAATGATCCTGTCGTTGCTTTACAAGGCCGACCCGTCCCAGGGTCGCCTGATCATGATTGACCCCAAGATGCTTGAAATGAGCGTCTACGAAGGGATTCCGCATCTGCTCGCACCGGTTGTTACCGACATGCGGCAGGCAGGTAACGCGCTCAACTGGTGCGTGGCGGAAATGGAGCGCCGGTATCGGCTGATGAGTAAACTCGGCGTGAGAAACCTGTCGGGTTATAACGCACGGATCATCGATTCGGAAAAACGCAAGCAACTGATCCCCAACCCGTTTTCGCTCACGCCGGATGCCCCTGAGCCGCTGGGCCGCCTGCCGCAAATCGTCGTCGTGATCGACGAGTTGGCCGATCTCATGATGGTTGTCGGCAAGAAAGTCGAAGAACTTATCGCAAGACTCGCGCAAAAGGCGCGTGCTGCCGGCATCCACCTTATTCTGGCTACGCAGCGCCCCTCGGTCGATGTCATCACGGGCCTTATCAAAGCCAATATCCCCACCCGAATCGCGTTCCAGGTGTCCTCGAAAATCGACTCGCGCACCATCCTTGATCAAATGGGTGCCGAGTCACTTCTGGGGCAGGGCGATATGCTTTACATGCCGCCTGGCACCGGGGTTCCCGTGCGTATTCATGGTGCTTATGTCGCCGACGAGGAAGTCCACAAGGTGGTGGAACACTGGCGCAGCGTGGCTGAGCCCGATTATGTCGAGGGTTTGCTTGAAGGTGGTGTGCCCGAGGAAGTGGATGCCGGGAGTGCTGTGGGTTTCGGCGGCCTGTCGCAAACCCTCTCTGACGCCGGTATCGAGGGCGAACTCGATCCCATGTACGACCAGGCGGTGGCGGTGGTGCTCAAGCAGCGTCGTGCGTCAATTTCGCTCGTTCAGCGGCACCTCAGAATCGGCTATAACCGCTCGGCTCGGCTGCTTGAGCAAATGGAAAAATCAGGTCTGGTTTCGGCCATGGCCACTAACGGCAACCGCGACATTCTCGTGCCGTCCCGAGCCGACGATTGAGCCAGGTATGAGCGCCGGTTGCACGTGGCCCCGTCGTCGGGCGCTACTGGTCATGGCGGGGTTTGCCGGGACGCGGCCTGCTGTGGCGAACGCCACGGCCTATGCCGAGTTTCAGGCTTTTCTGAAAAACACGCGAAGCGCGCGCGGCAATTTTCGCCAGCAGGTGCTGCACGCAAGCGGCCGGGTCATCGAGACCAGCGAGGGCAGTTTTGCATTTACCCGGCCAGGCCGTTTTCGCTGGGATGTGAAAAAGCCTTACGAGCAACTGTTGGTCGCCGACGGCGAACAGTTTCATTTTTATGATCGCGACCTTAATCAGGTGACGATCAGAAAACTCGGTGATGCAATTACGTCCACCCCGGCGGCGATTCTGTTCGGTGATGATGTCGTTGATCGCGATTTCGATTTCAGCGAAGCCGGCGAGCACGAAGGCCTCCTGTGGCTGGAGGCGCTACCCCGCAATCGTGAGGCAGGGGTCGAGCGGATCGTGATCGGGTTGAAGGCCGGGATTCCCGAAGCGATGGATGTCGTGGACGCCTTTGGCCGAATATCGCGGTTCAGTTTCAAGATGCTTGAGCGAAATTCTCTGATCGATGCGACACTATTCGGCTTTCGCGTACCAGCGGGCGCCGATGTGATTCGGCAGTAGGCGGCCTCGCGCAGCAGGCTGGCCTTTTCGCCGCACGAATACCGATCCTCGCTCTTCTCGATTTCAAGGGGGCCAGATGGCCGCTCAATCCTCCGCTGCTGTGGCCGAATACACCGATCCGCCGCTCAGCGCGCCCGAGCAGACCCGTGTGGTGGTGGTGATTTCCATTGCACATGCGCTCTCGCACTTCATGCACCTCATCGTACCCCCAGTGTTCCCGCTGCTGATGAGCGAGTTTTCGCTCAGCTATTCCGAACTCGGCCTGCTGATGACGGTGTTCTTCGTCGTGTCGGGCGTTGTACAGGCCGCGTCAGGGTTTGTGGTCGACCGATTCGGGCCGCTTCCGGTGCTGCTTGGATCGATCGGTTTGTTTGCATTCAGCACGGTGGTGATCGCAAGTGCCAACAGCTACTGGACGCTGATGCTGGGCTGCGCAATTGCCGGGGCTGCCAATGCGCCTTTTCATCCGGTTGACTACTGCATCCTGAATGCCCGTATCGAGGGCAAGCGTCTGCCGCGCTCCTACGCCGTCCACGGCGTGGCGGGTAGTCTCGGATGGGCGGTCGCGCCGCTGGTGCTGGTTGGGGTGTCTAGCGTGGCGGGCTGGCGGGTGGGCATGCTCACCGCCGGAGTGATTTGCCTTGCTATTTTGGGTCTGGTCTGGTGGGCGCGTGAGGCGCTTCGCGTGTCGCCCATCCGGAGGGAACGGCCTGCGACCGGTTCGGACGGTGGTGCTGTCGATGTCAGCCAGTCCACGCTGGGGTTCATGAAGCTCCCTGGGCTCTGGATCAGCTTCGTCTATTTTTTCGGAACAGCCTTTGCCATTGGCGGGGTTCAGACCTTCGGCCCCGAGTCCGCCGCGCAGCTTCACGCGCTGCCGGCTGCGCAGGTGGCATTGCTGGTGAGCGTCTACATGGTCGGCAGTGCCGTGGGCGCGCTGGTGGGCGGCTACACCATGGGGGACATTCGCTATGCCGAGCGAATCGTGAGCCTTTCGCTCATCGTGGCGCTGTCGGTGGCGCTTGCGATAGGTTATCTCACCCCGCCAATCTGGATGTCGTCGGTGTTGTTCGGAATAATGGGCTTTGCGGCGGGAGCGGGTACGCCTGCCCGGGACTTGCTGGTCAAGCGCGCCGCCCCGCCGGGCGCGACCGGGCGTATCTACGGCATTGTGTATTCGGGGCTCGACGTGGGTGTCGCGCTTGCGCCTGCGCTCTTCGGCTTCATGATGGACGCATACTGGCCAGCCGGCATCTGGATCGGGGTCGCCATGGCCTATGTGCTCATGATCGTCTGCGCCAACATGCTGGCTCGCCATACGGTTGGGCGTCCTGTTGGCGGGCGTGCCTGAGTGGTGTTGCCCGGTGCCTGAGCAGGCAGCGCTCCTCCAGGAGCAGTCTGCGCCGCTTGCCGAGCGGCTACGCCCCGTTGCGCTGAACGACGTCATCGGTCAGTCACATCTGCTGGGGGTGGGCAAACCCCTCAGGGTAGCTTTCGAATCGGGTAAGCCACACTCGATGATTTTCTGGGGGCCGCCGGGCGTGGGTAAGACCACGCTCGCACGCCTCATGGCGAGCGCGTTCGAATCGCACTTCATCTCGTTGTCGGCAGTGCTGGCTGGCGTCAAGGATATTCGGGAAGCGGTTGAAGAGGCACGCGATGCCCAGGGACGCGGCCTGCGTACCATTGTGTTCGTCGACGAAGTCCATCGCTTCAACAAGGCGC
>SYIM01000274.1 GCA_005798775.1 Burkholderiales bacterium | reverse complement strand
TTTGCGCAAGGCGCCATGGTGCTGTTTGCAGCACTTGCCATGGCGAGACTCGCCGAGTGGCTGCCCGAGCTCCTGGGTTTTCAGAGTCTGCTGCTGGCCAATCTGCTGGCCTTCGTGCTCGCTGCACTCATCATGGTGGTGGTGGCCCAGGTCATCGAGCGACTGGTGCTACGGCCCCTGGTCAACCAGGAAGGCGTCACGCTCCTCATGGCCACGCTGGGGGTCACTTATTTCCTGGACGGATTTGGACAAACGATCTGGGGGTCAGACGTCTACAAGATCGATCTGGGGCTTTCCAAAGATCCGCTTCTGGTCCTGGGTGATATTTTTGAGGATGGCATTCTCCTCAATCGCGATGACATTGCAGCCGCGCTGATTGCGGTCGCACTCGTTGCGGTGCTTGCGATCTTCTTTCAAAAAACCGCCACCGGACGCGCGCTGCGCGCTGTCGCCGACGATCATCAGGCGGCGCAATCGATCGGCATCCCGCTCAACCGGATCTGGGTGATCGTCTGGGCGGTGGCGGGCTTCACCGCCCTGGTCGCAGGCATGGTCTGGGGCAGCAAGCTAGGGGTCCAGTTCTCGCTTGCCATCCTCGCGCTCAAGGCGCTCCCGGTGGTGATCGTGGGTGGGTTCACCTCGGTGCCGGGCGCCATTGTTGGGGGGCTCCTGATCGGACTGGGCGAGAAGCTTGCCGAGGTCTACCTCGGGCCCATCATCGGAGGCGGTCTGGAAAACTGGTTTGCCTACGGTCTTGCGCTTGCGGTGCTGCTGGTGCGCCCGCAGGGACTGTTTGGCGAACGCATCATCGATCGCGTGTAACCAAGGGGCCTGACGATGCTCTACCGCGAAAACGGCCAGTTCAAAATCCGCTACGGCGACGATCAGCAGATCTTTCCGATTCTGCAGGACCGCTGGCTCGTGATGGCGCTGATTGCCTTTGCCTTCATCGGCGTACCGATGCTGGCAAGCGAATATATGTTTCGCGCCATTCTGATTCCATTCGTGATCCTCTCGCTTGCCGCGCTCGGGCTCAACCTGCTGGTGGGCTACTGCGGCCAGATCTCGCTCGGTTCGGGTGCTTTCATGGCGGTGGGCGCCTACATTGCCTACAACGCCTACACCCGCGTGCCCGGCATGCCAGTGATCGTCGCGTTTCTCATCGGAGGCAGCGCTGCGCTCCTGGTCGGAATCATATTCGGCATTCCCAGCCTCCGAATTCGCGGGCTCTATCTGGCGGTGGCCACACTCGCTGCACAGTTTTTCTGCGACTGGGTCTTCGCCCGCATTGCCTGGTTCACCAACTACTCGGCCTCTGGCTCGGTATCGGTTCCCACGCTCACCGTGGCAGGCATTTCAATCGATACGCCCCAGTCCAAGTATCTCTTTTGCCTCACCATCGTCACCGTCATGGCACTTGCGGCCAAGAACATCGTCCGCGGCCATGTTGGCCGCTCCTGGATGGCAATCCGCGATATGGATGTCGCAGCCACCGTGATCGGCATCCGGCCGGTCACCGCCAAGCTGTCGGCGTTCGCGGTGAGCTCGTTTGTGATTGGCGTGGCTGGCGCCATGTGGGGGTTCGTGCATCTGGGCTCCTGGGAGCCGCTTGCCTTTGATGTAAATCGCTCACTTAACCTGCTCTTCATGATTATCATTGGCGGCATGGGCTCCATCATGGGCAGCTTCTTCGGTGCCGCCTTCATCGTGGTGCTCCCGATTCTGCTCAATCAGGTGCCGGCCTGGCTGGGCGTGCCCATCTCCACTGCCATGGCCTCGCATCTTGAGTTCATGATCTTCGGTGCGCTGATTGTCTTTTTCCTGATCGTAGAGCCGCACGGGCTGGCCCGGCTCTGGTCAATGGGAAAGGAGAAGCTGCGCCTCTGGCCTTTCCCTCACTAAGGGTTTGTGTGCTGCCGCGACGAGCCAGCGACAGCGTGATGCATCTCGTTCAGGCTCGCGATTCATGGATAGTCAAAACAAGGAGGTTCCGATGAGACAGAACACGACGGCCCGCTGGCTGGCCGCTACGGCGATTGCTGCCGGCCTGGCGATGCTTTCGCCCGGGCTCGCCCAGGCGCAGGCCAAGGGGGCTCCGGCCGCTACGGGCGCAAAGGAGCAGTTCTTTCCGCTGCTGGTTTACCGTACCGGCCCGTATGCGCCAAACGGCGTGCCGTTTGCCAATGGCATGGCCGACTACTACAAGATGCTGAACGCCCGCGACGGCGGCATAGGCGGCATACGGCTCACGATGGAAGAGTGCGAGACCGGCTATGCCACCGACCGCGGCGTCGAGTGCTATGAGCGCCTGAAGGGCAAGGGCCCCACCGGCGCCACCGCGGTGCATCCGCTTTCCACCGGCATCACCTTTGCGCTCACCGACAAGGTGCCGAACGACAAGATTCCGCTGATCACCGCGGGCTACGGCCGGTCGGAATCCGCCAACGGCGAGGTCTTCAAGTGGAACTTCATTTTAGGTGGCAGTTACTGGGTTGCAGCCGACATCCTGGTCCAGCACATCGGCTCGCTCGAAGGCGGCGTTGATCGCCTGAAGGGCAAGAAGATCGCACTCGTGTATCACGACTCGCCGTACGGCAAAGAGCCGATTCCGCTCCTCCAGGAGCGCGCCAAGATGCACGGCTATCAGTTGATCCTGATCCCGGTCACGCATCCAGGCGTTGAGCAGAAAGCCGCCTGGCTGCAGGTGCGTCGCGACCGTCCCGACTATGTATTTCTGTGGGGCTGGGGCGTGATGAACTCAACCGCCGTGAAAGAAGCCATCGCCACCGGCTACCCGCGCGAGAAGATGTACGGTGTGTGGTGGTCGGGCGCCGAGCCCGACATCGTGCCCGCAGGCGATGGCGGCAAGGGCTATAACGCGCTTACCTTCATGTCGCCCGCCGGCACCAGCCGTATCCACCAGGATGTCCTGAAAAACCTGCACGATAAGGGTCAAGGCTCAGGCCCGCGCGATGAGGTGGGTCAGGTGCTCTATAACCGAGGGCTCGCCGCGGCTGCGGTCACTGCAGAGGCCGTGCGCGTGGCGCAGGAGCGCTACGGCAAGCGCTCGCTCACCGGCGAAGAAGTTCGCTGGGGCTTCGAGAACCTGAACATCGACGCAGCCCGCATCAAGCAACTTGGTTTTGAGGGGCTCATGCAGCCGATCAGCACCAGTTGCCGCGACCACATGGGCGGTAACTCGGCGCAGGTCCACGCCTGGGATGGCAAGAAGTGGAACGTCATGCCCAAGGTGTATCAGGCTGACATGCAGATCCTGAAACCCATGCAGGATGCATATGCCGCGCGCTATGCGACCGAGAAAAAGATGCAGCCACGCGACTGCGCGAAGGAAGCAGCCAACTGATGGAAGGCGGTGTCGCCGGGCCTCACGGTTCGGCGGCGTACCGGGGGCATCACACTCTGGTGTGATGCCCCGCTCGCCGCGGCGGCCGTCCCAGGCAGGCCGCAGCGCGCTGACCCTCACCGGGCGGGCTCGGTCCCGCTCAGCGCTTATCCCGGGAGACAACCGTGAGCAATCCCTTGCTTGTCGTGAGCGGCATCGAGGTCATCTACAACCACGTGATTCTGGTGCTGAAGGGCGTATCACTGCAGGTGCCGGAAGGCGGCGTGGTGGCGCTCCTGGGCGGTAACGGCGCAGGCAAAACCACCACGCTGCGCGCCGTCTCCAATCTGCTCAAAGGCGAGCGCGGCGAAGTCACCAAGGGGTCGATCAGCTACCGCAATGAACCCATCGCCGACCTCACGCCCGCTGATCTGGTCAAGCGCGGCGTGATTCAGGTGATGGAGGGTCGACGCTGCTTTGGCCATCTGACCGTAGAGGAAAATCTCCTCACCGGCACCTATACGCGCACTCTCTCGCGCGCCGAATCCGCTGTGGCGCTCGAGCGCGTGTACCACTACTTTCCGCGCCTGAAGACCCGACGCTCCTCGCAGTCGGGCTATACCTCGGGCGGTGAGCAGCAGATGACCGCGGTGGGCCGTGCGCTGATGGCCAATCCCAAGATGATCCTGCT